>NZ_BAAGZJ010000038.1:0-69087 GCF_054778635.1 Nocardiopsis nanhaiensis | reverse complement strand
CGTCGTAGCGGAGCGGGTCAAGGTGGAGCGCCGTTGACGCGCGAAGCGCTCGATGGCGACGACCTTGACGCGCGCAGCGGAGACGGCCACAATCGGGCGGCGGGAAAGGAGGGAACCCCACACCAATAAGGAACCCCAGCCCAAGAACCCCCCAGTACCCCAACCTCCACTGAGCCCAACCCCCTCTGCCCTATCCCCTCTGTGCCCTCATTGCTGCCAGCCGGGCACCCGCCTCAATGGTGCCCGTCGTGGTCCCCCTGGCCACCGTGGTCGTGCTCTGACTCGGATCCGGTCATCTCCTGGACCGGGACGTCCAGCTCGACCTCGGCACCGCTCGCGAAGGTGAGCTCCAGGGTGAACCCGTCCCCTACGGAGAGGGCTTCGGGGATGTCATTCACCATCACGTGGTAGCCGCCGTCCACGAAGGTGGTGGTTCCTCCGGCCGGGACCGGGACTTCGTCCACCCCGTGCATGGTCGCCGCTCCGGACTCGCTGGTCTCGGTGTTGTGGAGATCGGCGTCTCCGGAAACGCTGGTGCTCACTCCGGTGACGGCATCGTCCTCATGGGCGGTGTTGGTGACGGCGAGGTAAACGACGCCCACCTCGGGGTTGGCGGGTTCGGGCATCCACGCATCCTCGATCAGCAACTCGCCGACGTGCGCCTGCCCCCGCGTGTCAGCCTGCTCCGCCACCGCCTGTTCCACCGAAGCCCGTTCCGGATCATCCGGGCCTCCTCCGCAGGCCGCGGCGACCAGCGCCACGGGCACCGCCATCAGGGCCGCCCGTCCTCCTCCGGATCCGGCTCTATCCCGCCGATTGATCAACCTGGTCTGCATGTCCGCTGTCCCCTCCTACTCACGTGTTCACTGACAGCTGGTCCCCTGGCGCCTTCTCTCCGGCTTGTCGGGCCGCGGTCACCACAGCGTGTGACCCACGTGCGGCTCGTCCTCGCGGACCGGGGGGACCGCGAACACGGCGCTCCCCTCGTGACGGACATAGGTGTTGAGCGCGTCCGCACCCTCGTCGAGCTGGTGCTGCACGGCAGTGAAGGCAGTCCGCGGATCGGCCTGCCATGCGGTGAACAGCAGCCCAGCCTCCCGCCGCCCGTCGGACCCCCAGCCGAGGTCGTAGTTGAACCCCCGCCGCAGCATGCGCGCGCCGAGGGTGCGCTCCGGGCTGGCGAGCCGGATGTGCGCATTGGCCGGGATGACCGGCTCACCGTCAGCCCCCCGCTCGGACAGACCCGGGAGGTCGTGCTCGTGCTCGCCACCCAGGGGCGCACCGTCCGACAGCCGTCGGCCCACCACCCGCTCCCGCTCCCCCGGCTCCAAGTCGAACCAGTCGTCCAGGAGCATCCGGATGCGGCGCACCACCACGTAGGTCCCGCCGTCCATCCAGGACGCACCGCCCTCCGGGTGGGCGGCCTGGACCTGGGGCCCGAACTGCGCTTCGGCGGGATCGGGATTGACCGTGCCGTCGATCTGCCCCATGAGGTTGCGCGGGGTCGCCGACGGATCCGTTGCGGTGGCCGCGGCCCGTTGGAACCCGGGGAGCGACCACCGCACCACGGCGTGTTCACGGACCCGGCCGACCAGGTGTTCCACGGCCGAACTCACCACGAGAGGGTCCTCCGCGCCCACGTGCAGCATGAGGTCACCACCGCACAGGGCGGGGTCGAGCCGGTCCGCCGCGAACTCGGGGAGTTTCTCCATCGGTTCCGGGCGCCGCTCCCCCAGCCCGGCCCGGTCGAGGAGCCCCGCCCCCAGCCCCAGGGTGACCCCCAGCGAAGCCGGGTGCAGCCCTTGGGAGGGCGCACCGTCCATCATCCCGGCCAACCCGTGTTCGTGCAGGTCCCGTACCTGATCGCTCCACTCAGCCAGGACCAGTCGGGCCGCCTCGGACACCTCGTCGGGGTCGTCGGCCCGCAGGTCCACCGCCACCACGTGGACGTGGGCCGGGGTGGGGGCCAGGACCGCGGGCGGTCGCCCGTCCGACGGCCCGCCCGTGGACAGGGTCAGGTCCCAGGCCGGGTCCTGCTCCTCCGCCCGCCCCCGCACCGCGCCGGCGCCAGCCCCGATCAGTCCTCCGGCGGCCAGCCCGGCCCCGGCCGTACCGAGCCCGGTGAGCAGTCCGCGCCGGGACACCCCTGGTCCGCGCCCCGCGGCGCTCACAGCAGTTCCTCTCGCAGGGCAGGTAGCAGTGCCGCGATCTCGTCTGCCTCCACCCCGTCGTCGATCAACCCCGCCGCCTCACCGCCGGGGGTCAGGACGACGATCCGCTCCCCGTGCGTCACCAGGTAGTCCCCTTCGGTCTCCTCGGGTGCGTCGATGGGGATGCCGTAGTCCTGCGCGGCCGCCACGGTCTCGTCGATGTCGCCGCGCACGCCCTCGAATTCCGGGTCGAACCGGTCCAGCCAAGTCCGGAGCTGTTCGTCGGTGTCCCGCGCGGGGTCGCTGCTCACCATCACCACGTCGAACCCGTCCGCGGCCTCCCCGGCCTGTTCCAGGCCCACGTTGATCTCGGCCATGGTCATGGGGCACACGTCGGGGCAGCTCGTGTAGCCGAAGAACAGCAGGGTGAGTCGGTCCTCCGCGACGTCGGTGAAGCTCCACGGCTCACCGTCAACCGTCGCCAGCTCGATCTGGGACGCGGCCATCGGCTGGTCCGACAGGTCCATGTAGTACTCGGTGTCGGCCGGGTCCGGACCGGCCCCGGTGCAGGCGGTGACGGCGAACAACACGGCCGCGGCCCCCGCCAGAACGGGCCCGTAGCGCCGCTGATCTCTCATTCTCGTACTCCTCGTGGGTTCGTGTCGGGTTCGTGTCCAGTGCCTCTTCACACGGCCTCCTCCAACAGGCGGACCAGGTCGCGACGGCCGCGCGCGACCCGCGAGCGGACCGTGCCGACCGGTACTCCGGTGATCGCCGCGGCTTCGGCGTAGGGCACACGCTGGACCTGGGTCAGGACGAAGGCGGCGCGCCGGTCCTCCGGCAGCCGCTCCACCAGGGAGACCAGGGCGAGGTACTCGTCGAAGCTCCCTGGGGAAGCGCAGCCCGGACCGAGCGCCCGCTCCCAGTCGTCGACCGGGACCGAACGGGGCGTGCGCTCCTGCCTGCGGTAGAGGTCGGCGACGGTGTGGCGGGCCACGGACAGCAGCCACGCCCGTACCGGCGCCCGACCGGTGTAGCGGGGCAGTCCGCGCATGGCGCGCGAGAAGGTCTCTTGGGTCAGGTCCTCCACCCGCCCGGGGGCGACGCGGCGCGCAATGTAACGGGCCACGTCATCCCGGGTGAGCGAGAACAGGGTGTTCATCGCCCCCGGCGCGCCCGCTCCGGCGCGTAGCGCCAGGCGGACGAGCTCGGGGTGTTCGTCACGGGTCATACCGACCGTGCTTTCTGTCACAGCCCACGCGGCGGCCCGACCGCGTCTGGGCAGCCGAAAGCCACGGGGAATTCTGAGCAGACGGCGCCAAGGCAGGGCGCAGGGCACCGCGGGATCGCCGGAAACGGCCTGGGGGAGAGCGGGTCAGGCCGCGAGAACGGGCGGCGGTCCCCGCAGAACACGCGTGTGGCGCAGGTAGGGCCGACGCGTCCGGGTGCGCTCGTCGTTGGTGGCAAACCTCGGGGCCAGCGCCTCGCGGGCGACCGGGACCACCCCGACCACCAAGAGGAGCGGGACCAGCACGAGCGCCATGAACTCCAGGAACGCGAAGAGGGCGTTCTCCCCCAGATGCAGCCACCAAGCGCTGACCAGGGCCATCACCACGTGCATGCCGATCATCGCCCAGGCGGGCATGGGGTCGGAGTTCAGAACGGCGTCGGTGTGCTCAGCGTGTCCGGCGCCGATCCCCTGGGTGTAGCTGAAGGCCACGTGCAGGGCGAACTGGCCCCAGAGCATCCACGCGGCGACCATCCCGGGTCCCTGTCGGCGGCTCGACGCCGCCCACGCCATCGCGAACACGACGACCATGCCCAGCAGGAGACCGGGGAGGGGGACGTCGTGCCCCGAACTCACGGCGTGGCCGATCGCGGACAGGCTCGCGCACACCAGGGTGAACACCCCGGCGCGCAGCGGTCGGCACTGTTCGCTTTCGGACATCGTCCCCACATCGTCGCACCTCCCGTCGCGGATGCGGCACAGGGGTCGGGACCCCATGTGCGCACCCGTGGGGAGGTGACGTGGCGGTTTCGACTATGCTCTTTGGAGCCCCCGGTGTGAGAACAGAGGTCGCCTGTGTCCGTCTCCCCGCTCGCCCTTCTGCACGAGTGGACTTCCCGTACCGACGGTGCTCCGCTCCGCGAGTTCCTCCAGGTCGGTACGGAGATCGATCTCCCCGCCCTGGAAGAGGGCGTGGTTCCCGCGGCCATGGAGCTCGGCGCCGCGGTCACGGTGCTCGGAGCGGCCTCGCAGGGGGCCGCCCCCGCCGGTGTCCAGCGCCCGGGCCAGGTCTACGCCCTGGTGGAGCGCTCCTCCCCTGACCTGCTCCCCGAGCTGGCCCTGCTGGTGGGTGACGAGCACGTCGCGGCCGCCTTCGGCGGTGGGGCGCCCGGCACCCGGAACCGTTCCTGGACGGTGCTGCACGGTGGCCCCGAGGGGGTTCCGTGGGCGCTCGCCGAACTGGGTGTGTGGCTTCGGAGCTGCTCCACCGCGGTCTCGCTGCCGACCGCCATGGCCGAGCGCCTGTCCGAGGTCGCCGAACGCCTGGAGGACTTGCTCCTGACCACCCCGGTGGAGACCGAGTCCCGGGTGGTGCACAACCTGGACACGCCCCTGGTCAGCCAGCTGCCCGAAGGTCCGGTGGACCAACTCACCCTGCACGCTCCGCTGCGGGGCCACCACCCGGAGGCGCTGCGCGCCCTGGTGGATCGGCTCTCACCCGCCCGCGTCGTTTTGGGCGTCCCCGGCTCTTGGCCGGAGGAGGACGGTGAGGACGCCGTCCGCTCCCTTGCCGCGGCCGGGATCGAGGCGCGGGCCCGTCCCGTCGCCGAGGGGTTCCCCAAACACGGCGGTCTCGTCGAGTGGACCGTGCGCGACCAGCACCAGGCACTGACCTGCGGTGCCAACCTGAACTCACTCACCCGTCCCGCCACACCACAAACTAGCCTGGAGCTGGGTCTGATTCTTCCAACCACCGAGTCACCCTCACCCGATTCCCTATCGCCTTCCCCTGGGGAGGACGGCTACCTGTCCCAGGTCGCCGAGGAACTGGAGCCCTCGGGCTGGAGTCTGGAGTACGACTCCGGCCTGCACCGGGTGCACGGCAACTTCACCAACCCGATCCCGGTCGCCGCCCAGGTCGCCGAACTCCTGGAAAAGCACGTCGAGCACGTGTACGTCCACGCGGAGGGACCCAAGGGGTGGGCCCTCCTCGTCTGGAACCGACCGCTGATGCTGCTCGCCTCCGCCCCCAGGGGCAGCGCCTGGCGCCTGTACCGCGTCGACCCGCCCGCCACACCGTCCTCCCGGCTGGGCGGCAGCGAGGGCGTGTCCCGGGTCGGCCTGCTGCGGACCAGCGCCCCGCTGCACCGCGCTCCGCACCGAGACGTGATCGCCTTCCTCGCCACCCTGGACACCGACTACATCACCTTGCTTGAGCAGGTGGGATTCCTCAACAAACCGCTCTGATTTCCGGTGCCGCTGAGCACTGGCCAGCGGGTGGCGCGCTAGGGTCGGTCCCCATGCGGATTCTCGTGCTGGGCGGTACCTCGTTCGTCGGTCGCGCCATCGTTGACGACGCTCTACGGGAGGGGCACGAGGTCACCCTCTTCAACCGGGGCCGGACCAACGCGGACCTCTTCCCCCGCACGAAGCGGCTCCTGGGCGACCGGGAGGAGGGCGACTACACCGCCCTGGAGGAGGGCACCTGGGACGCAGCCGTGGATGTCAGCGGGTTCGTGCCACGCCACGTACGCCAGGCCGCGGACACCCTCGATGTCCGGGTCGGGCGCTATCTCTTCGTGTCCAGCAACGCGGCGTACGCGCCGGGGGTCGGCCCCGGCGCGGACGAGTCGGCCCCGCTGCGGTCGCCGGAGTGGACCACCGAGGAGGTCGGACGCGACACCTACGGTCCGCTGAAGGTGGCCTGCGAGCAGGAGGCGGCCTCCCGGTACGGAGACCGCGCCACGGTCGTGCGGCCCGGGATGCTCGCCGGTCCGTACGACAACGTCAACCAGTTCACCTACTGGGTGCGGCGGGCCGCCCGGGGCGGCAAGATCGTCCTGCCCGGTGACCCCGGCCAGCCGGTCCAGCTACTGGACGCGCGCGACCTGGCCCGGCTGGTGGTGCGGCTGCTGGCGGACGGCCGCGGCGGCACGTTCAACGCCATGGGCCCGGTCGAACCCCTCACCCTGAGCGAGATGGTGCGGACCTGCGCGCGGGCGGCTGGGAGCGACGTCGAACTCGTCCTCGTGCCGCCCGAGGCCATCATGGCCACTTTTCCGCTCGTGCGGTCTGATCGGGTGTGGGAGCAGTCCTTCCAACGCGACTTCACCCGGGCCCAGGAGGCGGGGTTGCCCGCGACCCCGCTGGTGACCACCGCCGCCGACGTGCTGGCCTGGGACCGCGAACGGGGTGAACCCCCGCTGGCCGTCGGTCCCACTCCCGAGGTGGAGCGCACCCTGCTCTCCTACGTCCAGGGCTAGGGCGAGCGCAGGTACGGTCGGCGGCTCAGCGCCTTCTCCCGCCGCCACCGCCGCCACCGCGGCCGGAGACGCGTCCTCCGCCGCTGCTGCCGCCACTGCTCGCCCGGGACCGCCGGATCCGCCGGTTGACGGTGCTGTTCCACCGGGTCCGGAAGCCGTGGTCACGGCAGTAGGGGCGGAGGTTGGGAACCCTCTCGTTCAGGGTCGCCACCGTGTCATCCGGCAGACCCAGCGCGATACCCAGGAGCGGATCCAACCCGTCGGGCTTCTTCCGTTTCCGGGACAGCTGAGCGCGCACGTGGTCACCGTAGGGGGTGCGCTGTTCGGGGACGAGCAGGATCCCTGCCGCGACCGGAAGCATCATGACGCTCACCACCTCCAGACCGGCCAGGCGCAGCCCGGTGACCTCGTTGAAGCCCACCCCGACGATGAGGGCGAGGATCAGGAAGGCCGCGCACAGGACCATGATCGGGTGCCAGATCCACGGTTTGACGGCCAGGCCGAGCTGCGCGGCCTCACGGTAGAGCGCCCGTTCGACCCTGCGGACCCGGCCCCGGGTCATGAACCGGCCCATCCACTTCAGGTTGATCTCGCTGTTGAGGCCGAACATCCCCGCTGCCAGCGCCCGTTCGGAGGGGGTGAGCGCAACGTTGGAGTTGTGCCGGACGAAGATCCAGTCCTTGTTCCCGCCGTTTCCACTGGGCTCGGAGGTGAGGTGCCCCTTCTCCTCCAGGCTCACCATGAGGGCCAGGGTGTGCTCGGCACGCAGCTTCTTCTTGTGGAAGAGGAACCCCGCGACGGCGGGCGGCAGGTCGGGCAACCCCTTGGTAAACCCCTTGCGGATCCGGGCCCTGCGCTTCTTCTTCCATGCCCGGACATAGCTGGTCAGGAAGTAGGTCGCCGTGAGGGCGGCGGCCAGGCCGAGCACACCGGCCAGGGTGATCCAGCGCGGCAGCGGGGCCACGGCGTGGCTGGTGTCGGGGGGCTCGACCGTGCCTGCCTCGAGGTACACGATCGCGCTGAGCGGTGCGCCGCGGTCCAAGCTGCCCTGCCGGAACTCGGCGGCGGTGTCGTCGTGACTGCTCTCCTCGCAGGCGACGTCCTCGCTCTCGGTGTTGCCGTCCTCGTCGCGCACTCTCTCCTCGAAGTAGCACTCCGTGTCCACGACCCAGGGGGCCTCCACCGAGGCGGTCACGTCGTCCACCGGTACGCCCCACTCGCCACCGACGAAGTCCCAGTACAGTTCGGGGCCGAACTCCCCGTCGGTGAGCGCGCCGTGGACGGTGTAGGAGATCTCGTAGGTCTGCTCACCCGTGACCGGGGCGTCCTCGTCGCCGATGTCCATGGAGAGCACGCGGCGCCACTCCCGCTGGTCCTCGATGTCGGCCGGGGCTCCGCTGGGGCTGGTGACCTCCAGGCCGCTGATCTCCCAGGTGCGGTGGCGTAGGAAACCAGCGCTCTCGCTGAGGGGGATCTCGCGGAACAGGCCGGGGCTGGGGGCGTCACCGAAGTCGTAGGTGACGGTCTCGGTGAAGTCCACGGTGCCGTCGGGGTGGACCAGCGCCTCGGTGTCGTAGGCGGTGATGCGGTCGTCGTTGCCCACCGGGCCGCAGGCGGTCAGGGCCAGCGCGACGACGACGAGCAGGAGAGCACGGGGGATGTGGGACAACGAGGGGCCTCGGTGGGGATCGGGGGCACGAGTCAGCGCAAAGCCTAACCCCGGTCACGCCCTCCACCGCGGGTTCCGCGCAGCCACCGGCCGGTTGTGGCCAGGGGCCGACTGTCCCGGAGCGAGGTCAGCCGCGAGCGCAACCCGGGAAACAGGCGGCGGGCCCCGTTCCCGTCCGCGGCCTCTTCGGACCCGCTCGGCGCGTCGGGGTGGCCGCTCCCGGCACGGCTGACCTCGGCCACCCGGTCGTGCAGACGTTCCCTGACTTGATCCGGGGTGTAGGCGCGGCGCTGCCGCTCGGCCCGCGCCACCGCCACTCCGGTGGCCGCGACACCCACGAATGCTGCCGCCCCTAAGGCTTTCCACCACTTCATGCTCATAGGCTAGCCCTGTGGAAGACACGAGCATGTCCCTGGACGATGCGGTCGACTTGACGCGGACCGGTGACGTCTGGGTGTTCCGCGGCACGAGTGTGCCGGACCGGGCCATCCAGCTCACCACCAACAGCCCGGTCAACCACGTCGGAATGTCCCTTGTACTCGACGACCTCCCTCCCCTGATGTGGCATGCCGAGCTCGGCAGGTCCCTCGTGGACATGTGGACCGGCACCCACCAGCGCGGGGTCCAGCTGCACGACCTGCGCGACGCCGTCCTGGTATGGGGTCGCCGCTACGGGCAGAAGGGCTGGCTGCGCCAACTGGACCCGTTGGCCTCGCGCGAGATGGAGGACGCTGCCCTGCGGATGGTGGCCCGGTTGAACGGCACCCCGTTCCCGTCCACCGCCCAGTTGGCCGGCCGGTGGGCGCTGGGCCGGATGCCGTTCGGGCGCCGGGAACGCGAACGCCGGTTGGAGAGCGCCTACTGCGCCGAGGTCATGGCGCTGACGTACGAGGAGATGGGTGTGCTCCCCAAGGGGCGGCGCCCCGGCTACTACGACCCCGGCCGGTTCTGGAGCGGCGACTCCCTGGAGCTCGAGGCCGGTTTCAGTCTGGGCGGAGAGATCCGGGTCGATCTACCCGAGTAGGAACGGGACGGACGGGGAAGCGCCCGGATGTGCCGCCTGCGGCGGTGAAGGGGGATGAATGGCAGAGCCAACACTGGGCGACGACATGGTCGCCGAGTCGGACCTGGTGGTGCGCCGGGGAACGTTCCGCTGTGTGGCCTTCCGCGACCCGGTCGACCATGCGGAGCACCTCGCCTTGGTACTGGGCGGGATCGGTGACGGCGAGGGGGTCCTGGTCCGGGTGCACTCGGAGTGCGTCACCGGGGACGTCTTCGGCGCGTTGCGCTGCGAGTGCGGCGACCAGCTCAACGCCGCGCTGGACACGATCATGGACGCGGGCCGCGGTGTCCTGGTGTACCTGCGCGGCCACGAGGGCCGCGGGATCGGGCTGGTGGACAAGGTGCGCACCCAGCTCCTCCAGGACGAGCAGGGGCTGGACACCGTGGACTCCGCGACGTCCCTGGGGCTTCCCGTGGACGTGCGGGACTACGGACCGGCGGCGCGGGTACTGCGGCACCGGGGTGTGCGTTCGGTGCGGCTGCTGTCCAACAACCCGGAGAAGGCGCGGGCGTTGGAGGAGCACGGAGTGAAGGTTGCCGCGCGGGTACCGCTGCTGGTGACCGCACATGAGCGCAACATCCGCTACCTGACCGCCAAACGCGACCGGTTGGGCCACGACCTGCCCCACCTGAACGGCGACGGGCCAGGGCACGGCCGTGGCTGAACCGACCGTCTGGCAGGTGGGATCCGCGGTACTCGGCCAGGTGGCGCTGCTGGCCCTGTTGACGGTACTGGCCGGTCTGGGCCCGTTGGGGTGGTCCGTGGGTCTGGCCTACGTCCTGGTGGTGACCGTTCTCCTGCTGCTGGCCATGCGCCGCTACGGGAGATGGCCGTTGGGCCCGGCCGACTTGGTGACGCTGGTGCGTGTCGGCCTGATCGGCGCGGTGACGGCACTGGTGGTCGACGGTGGGCCGGCCTGGGCCGTGGTGGGCGTGGCGGCGGTCGCCCTCATCCTGGACTGGGTGGACGGGCTGGTGGCGCGCGGTACGCGAACCGAGTCGGACTTCGGTGCGCGGTTCGACATGGAGGCCGACGCGTTCCTCATCCTGACGCTGAGCGTGTTCGTGTCCCTGGATCTGGGACCTTGGGTGCTGGTGATCGGCGCTATGCGGTACCTCTTCGCGGTCGCCGCACGGCTGGCACCGTGGTTGCGGGGACCGCTGCCGCCGAGTCTGGCGCGCAAGGCGGTGGCCGCGGCGCAGGGGATCGTGCTGGCGGTGGCCGCATCAGGTGTGCTCCCATGGCAGGTTGCCGCTGGGGCGGTCGCGTGCGCGCTGGCCGCCCTGCTGTGGTCGTTCGGACGTGACGTGGTGGGACTGTGGCGGGCGCGGGCCCTTCGGGCCGACTCCGCCGGGAAGAGGTGAGTGTGGGAAGAACGGCACGGGCGTTCTGGGTGCGTTCGCCGGGCGTGGGCGAGGTGCGGGAAGTCGACCTTCCCGAACCGGGCACTGAGGAGGTCCTGGTGCGGAGCCTGTACTCGGGGATCAGCCGGGGCACGGAGACGCTGGTGTTCGGCGGCGGGGTGCCGCTCAACCAGTACGAGGTGATGCGGTCCCCCTTCCAGGAGGGCGACTTCCCGGGGCCGCTGAAGTACGGCTACCTGAACGTCGGGCTGGTCGAGGAGGGGCCGGAGCGGCTACTGGGGCGCACGGTGTTCACGCTGTACCCGCACCAGACGCGTTTCGTGGTGCCCGCCTCGGCTGTGTCGCTGGTACCCGAAGGCGTTCCGGCGGGACGGGCGGTGCTGGCCGGAACGGTGGAGACCGCGGTGAACGCCCTGTGGGACGCCGCCCCTCTGGTGGGTGACCGGGTGGCGGTGGTCGGCGGGGGCATGGTCGGCTGCTGCGTGGCCCGCCTGCTCTCCCGGATCCCGGGCGCACGGGTCCAACTGGTGGACGTCGACCCGGGCCGGCTGGAGACCGCCGAACGGCTGGGAGTGGGTTTCGCCCGCCCCGAGGACGCCGAGGAAGGCTGCGACCTGGTCTTCCACACCAGTGCCACGGAGGCGGGCCTGCTCCGTTCGTTGGAATTGCTCCACCCGGAGGGTGAGGTCGTGGAGCTGAGCTGGTACGGCGACCGGCAGGTGATCCTGCCCCTGGGTGAGGACTTCCACTCGCACCGGCTGGCCGTCCGGGCCAGCCAGGTCGGCATGATCTCGCCCGCCCGGCGGTCCCGCTATAACCACTCCGAGCGCTTGGGGCTGGCGATGCGCCTCCTCGACGACCCGGCCTTCGACGCCCTGCTGACCGGTGAGAGCGGTTTCGAGGAGCTGCCGTCCGTGCTGCCGGACCTGGCGGACGGGAGCCTCCCGGCGCTGTGCCACCGGATCGCCTACGACGCACCCTGAGCACGCCGAGTACGCCCGAACACGACAACCCCGGGGAGTTTCCATGTTCAGTGTCACCGTCCGGGACCACCTCATGGTCGCGCACAGTTTCCGGGGCGAGGTCTTCGGACCGGCCCAGGCCCTGCACGGGGCGACGTTCGTGGTGGACCTGACCCTGCGCCGCCCCGAACTGGACACCGACAACATCGTGGTGGACATCGGTGCGGCCACCCGGGAGCTCGGCACGGTGGTGGCCGGGCTCAACTACCGCAACCTGGACGAGGCACCGGAGTTCGCGGGCGTGAACACGTCCACCGAGTTCCTCGCCAAGGTGGTCGCCGACCGGATGGCGGACCGGATCGCCGCGGGGGCGCTGGGACCGCACGCCGACGGCCTGACCTCGATCTCGGCGACCCTGCACGAGTCACACGTGGCCTGGGCCGCCTACGAGCGGGAGCTGTGACGGTTCGGTTCGTCGTCCCCCGGACGGACGTGCCCAGCGGCGGCAACACCTACGACCGGCGGATCGCGGAGGAGCTGTCCCGCGCGGGGCGGGCCACGCGGACGGTCGCGGTGGCGGGCGACTGGCCCCGTCCGGGGCCGCTCGCGTTGGACGAGCTCTCCCGCGCCCTGGACGAGGCCCCCGACGGCTCATCCGTGCTGGTGGACGGACTGGTGGCGTGCGGGGCACCCGAGGTACTGGCCCCTCGGGCACAGCGGCTGCGGCTGGCGGTGCTCGTGCACCTGCCACTGGCCGACGAGACCGGGCTGGCGGAGAGCGCGGCGCGGGACCTGGACACACGGGAACGGGCGGTGCTGGGAAGCGGCGTGACCGTGGTGGCCACCAGTGCGTGGGCGGCGCGTCGGCTGGCCGCGCACCACGGCCTGACCCAGGTGGCAGTGGTGGAGCCGGGGGTCGATCCGGCGCCGCCGGCGCGCGGGAGTGGTTTCGAGGGCGCGGACGCCGGTGTTCCCCGGCTCGTGTGTGTGGCCTCCTTGACCCCGCGCAAGGGCCATGACCTGCTATTCCGCGCACTGTCAGGGCTGCGGGACCTGGATTGGGCGTGCGTGTGCGCCGGGCCCGGTACCCCTCCCCCGTACCCGGGTCTGGCGGACCGGATCCGGTTCACCGGCCCTGTGGTGGGCGCGGAGCTGGCGGGGGTGTACGACTCCGCCGACCTGCTGGTGCTGGCCTCGCGCGCGGAGACCTACGGCATGGTCGTCACCGAGGCGCTGGCCCGGGGTGTGCCGGTGGTGGCCTCCGGGGTGGGCGGGGTCCCCGCGGCCTTGGGGCGCACCGCGGACGGGCGGGTACCGGGGCTGCTGGTACCGCCGGAGGACTCGGAAGCGTTGGCCTCCGCGCTGCGCGGATGGCTCAGCGAACCGCGTCTGCGGGAGGAGTTGCGCGGTGCGGCCCGGCAGCGCCGCGAGGAGCTGACGGGGTGGCCGGAGGCCGCACGCGCGCTCGCCCAGGCACTCGGGCTCTAGCCCTGTTTCTTGGGTCATTCCGCGCGCCTGGTGTGGCGCGCTTCTCCCCCTGACCGCCTCGCCTCGCCCTACCTCCGATGTTATCGTGCACGGAGTGCAAAAATTCGTTCCCTGTATTTTTGCTCCCGCAGCAGGCTTTCCGCTCCTGCACGTTCTTCTCCAGAGGTCAGCCCTTGAGTACTCCTCCGCCCCAGGACGCGGCGCGCCCTCCGGTCCTGCGCAGCCTGAGCGGGCTGCTGATCGTCCTCGGCGTGACGATGCTCAGCGGCACGATCGTCTCGGTCGCCCTGCCCCAGATCGTCGGCTCCCTCCAGGGGACCCAGTCGCAGTACACCTGGGTGGTGACCGCGACCCTCCTGGCGTCGACGGCCTCCACCCCGATCTGGGGCAAGCTCGCCGACCTCTTCCCCAAGAAGCGGCTGCTCCAGATCTCCATCGTGCTGTTCATCGTGGCCTCGCTCCTGTGCGGGTTCGCGCAGACCACAGGACAGCTCATCGCCTTCCGCGCCGTGCAGGGACTGGGCATGGGCGCCTCCCAGGTCCTGGTCCAGGCGACCATCGCCGCCCTGGTCAGCCCCAAGGAGCGGGGCCGCTACAACGGCCTGATCGGCGCCATCATGGCCGTGGCCACCGTCGGGGGCCCGCTCATCGGGGGCGCCCTCACCGACATCTCCTGGCTGGGCTGGCGCTGGTGCTTCTTCATCGGTGTGCCGTTCATGCTGGTCGCACTGGTCGTGCTCACCCGCACCCTGAACCTGGCGGAGGAGGGCCGCGAGGACGTGCGCATCGACTACGTCGGGGCCACGCTCATCGCCGCTGGCGTCAGCACGCTCCTGCTGTGGGTGACCTTCGTCGGGGGAAGCTTCGCCTGGATCTCGTGGCAGTCCGGCGCCATGGTCGTCGGCGGACTCGTACTCCTCGCGCTGGCCGTGTGGGTGGAGGCGCGGGTGGCCGAGCCGGTCATCCCGCTGCGGCTGATCGTCCGCAAGGAAGCCGCGATCGCGATCGTGGCGAGCGTCGCGGTCGGCATGGCGATGTTCGGCGGGGCGGTCTTCCTCGGCCAGTACTTCCAGCTGGCCCGCGGCTACTCGCCGACCGCGGCGGGGCTGCTGACCACACCGCTCATGCTCGGCATGATGGCCTCCTCAACCGTCTCGGGCTGGATGGTGTCGCGCTCGGGTCGGGTCAAGCCCTACGTCGTCACCGGACTGGTGTCGCTGACCCTCGGCTTCCTGGTGCTGTCCACCATCGACGAGAACACCTCACTGCTCGTGGTGTCCCTCGGCATGTTCGCGGTCGGCGCCGGTGTGGGCATGTCGATGCAGAACCTGGTCCTGGTCGTACAGAACTCGGTACCGCTGCGCGAACTCGGCGCGGCCAGCGGGGCGATCACGTTCTTCCGCTCCCTGGGCGGCACCATCGGGGTGTCCGTGCTCGGCGCGATCCTGGCGAGCCGCGTGAGCACCAATATCTCGGACAGTGTGGCCGCCTCAGGCGCCGACATCCCCGCCGGAGGGGCCGACGGCAGCACCCTGGACCTGGCGGGCATGCCGCCCTTCCTGCGCGAAATCGTCGAGAGCGCCTACGGTTCCTCCACCGGCGACATCTTCCTGGTCGCCACCGGCATCGCGCTGGCCGGTCTGGTGGTGGTGTGCTTCCTGCCGAAGGTCCAGCTGCGCGACACCATCGATCTGGCCGAACCGGAGGACCCCGACCAACCGGCCTCCGAGCGGGAAGCCCTGGGAACACAGGGATCCGGGTTGCGCGCGGAGGGCGGAACCCAGCACAATTCGGGTGCTGTCCCGCCCGGATCCCCCCGATCCCCCCACCCCTGAGAGGTCCCATGACGGACGCCCCCGACGACGCCGCCATCGACACGACCGTCGCGCACACAGCGCGCGTCTGGAACTACTGGTTGGGCGGAAAGGACAACTACCCCGTCGACCGAGCAGTGGGAGACCAGGTCAAAGACCTGTTTCCCCAGGTCGCGGAGGTCGCCCAGGGAGACCGGCTCTTCCTGCGCCGCTGCGTCAGCCACCTGGTACGGGAAGAGGGCATCACCCAGTTCCTCGACATCGGAACCGGGCTACCCACCGCCAACAACACCCACGAGGTGGCCCAGGCGCTCAACCCCGAGACCCAGGTGGTCTACGTCGACAACGACCCGCTGGTGCTGGCCCACGCGAGGGCCCTGCTCAACGGAACGGACGCGGGCAAGACACAGTTCGTGGGCTCGGACCTGCGCGACGTCGAGAAGGTCCTGGCGGCCGCCAAGGAGACCCTGGACCTGGACCGGCCGGTCGGCCTGACCCTGATGGGCACCATGGGCCACTTCGAGATCGAGGAGGCGCTCCGCCTGGTACGCGCCTATGTCGACCGGTTGGCCCCGGGCAGCTTCTTCGCGGTGTGCGACGGTGTGATGGCCCATATGGAGGTCGATGACGCCGAGCGCGCCGCCGAGGGCATGCGTATCTGGGAGGAGCAGGTCGCCCAGAAGTACCACATGCGCACCGTGGCGGAGTTCGAGCGGTTCTTCGAGGGATTCGAACTGGTCGACCCCGGTGTGGTCTCCGTCTTCCGCTGGCGCCCCGAGCCCGCCGAGGTGGGAACGGTCCGGGACGTCCCCCAGTACGCGGGCCTGGCTAAGAAGGCCTGACCCGGGAGCTCACCGCAGGGCCGGTGCCCCAAATACGTGCACCGGCCCGTAAGAGGTGGCTGGCTAGAGCCAGACCAGTTCGGCCCGCAGCCTGCGCGCGATGCGTTCCGGCTCGCCACCGTTGAAGATCGACTGGTCCAGGATGTTGTAGACGACAGTCGCGCCGTCGGGCAGCTCCATCCCCCAGGCGAACGCCTGCCGATGTGTTCGCCCCGGGTCAATCGCAGCTCGAAGAACTCGGCCCCGGGGTCGTCGTGGTACACAGAGGTAGTGCCGTTGGTGTGGTCCTCGTCCATCGTGGATCTCCCTTCGGTCGTACTGCCTGGGGCGGCGAGCGCCAACTCAGGACGCCCCGGGCAGTGGCTTTTCTCGGTTACCGAGCGGGCCGGGCGAACTCGCCCTTGTGTGCTCCGTCCAGGAAGCACTCCCACTCTTGGGAGGTGAAGAACAGCGCACCGCCCTCCGGATCCCGCGAGTTGCGCACGGCAGTTCCTTCAGCCAGATGCGCCACCTCCACACAGCCCTGAGCGGTCTCGCTCGCTTGGGCCTTGAACCAACGGACTCCGGTGAGATCGGGAACAGCGGTCATTCGGTCACGTCCTTCGCGATGTCATCAACGAGTGCCTCCACGTCTTCAGGGGCGAGAGCGGAGGCACTCATCAGAGAGAACCTCTCCCGGAATTCTTCCACCAGTGGCTGCTTCTGGAGAAAGAGGTTCCCTGCGGGCGACTCGATATAGACGTGGTCGAGGTCTTCGGGATTGGAGAACTCGATGAGCGTGAACGAGCCGATCAGCCCGATGTGGGGGCCTCGTGAGAAGGGCATGATCTGTACGGTGATGTTGGGATGGCTCGCCATCTCGACGAGGTGGGCACACTGCTCCCGCATGACTTCGGGACCACCGATCGGCCGACGCAGAGCCGCTTCATCGACGATGGTCCACAGCCTTAAGGGCTTGTCACGCTCCAGCACGCGACGGCGCTGCATCTTCAACGCCACCAGGCGGTCGATGTCCTCCTGCCCCATCAGCGAGCGGGCGGGCAGTGTCGCACTGACCACCGCCCGTGTGTAGCTCTCCGTGGCGATCAGGGAGTGGATGACATTGGGGTGGTACGTGCGCAGCCGGTCAGCCTCGGCCTCCAGACCGACATAGCTGCCGAGCCCGGAGGGAAGGACGTCGTCGTAGTCGTCCCACCAGTTGTCCTCGGCGGTCACCTTGGACATGGCCGCGAACCGCTCGCGCTGCTCAGCGTCACAGACCCCGTAAAGGTCCATGAGCCGGTTGAGTTCGCTGGGCTTCACCACACGCTTGCCAGTCTCGATCCGGCTGAGTGTGGCTTCAGAGAGCCCAGCTTCCCGAGCTACCTGGGCGTTGGTCAGCTCGCTCTGCTCACGCTGCCTGCGCAGATCGATCCCCAGGCGGCGGCGTCCCACAGTCGCGTCTCCCATGCCCCACCTCCCTTGTGAGCAAGAGATTAGACGGCTCACCAGGGTCTTTCAATAGCTTTCAAGAAAGTGCCATAATTGTCCGAGAATGTCGCTTAGAGGCTCTGTCGCACGCTGCTGCAACGGCTCCGGAAGCGATGACGGCGGGGAGAGGGTCGGGGGCGCGGAGTCTGTCCAACACCCACACACCTGACCCCTGGTTCCGGCCGCACAGAGCGGCGCAGCAGCACCGACCGGAATCTCCTTGCCCCCTGACCGGGAAACCCGCCGGTCAGCGGGTAGGTGTCTCCGCAAGCACAGAAAACACTCCTAGCGCAGGGGCGAAGCACAAGCTAATCTTCGCGGATCCCCCAACAGAGCAGTGGTCGCACTGTCAGGCTGAAGACGGCAGCATCGTCCCCTGGCGGCCGCACTCCACTGGGAGGAGATCCGTTGAGTTCACTGTCCGGGAACCCCGCTCCGGAATTCGCGCCTGACTGGCTGGCGCTGCGCGAGGAGGCCGACACCGACGCCCGGGCCACCGCACCGCTGGACCCGCTCCGGATCCACCTGGCCGCCCGGGGCGCGGGGCCGGGTGCGCGGACGGTCCAGATCGCCGACCTCGGGTGCGGCACCGGCTCCCAGGGGCGTTGGCTGGCCCCGAAGCTGTCCGGGTCCCAGCAGTGGATCCTGTACGACATCGACTCCGCGCTGCTATCCATGGCGGGGGCCTACACCCCCGCGCGGTCAGCGGACGACTCCCCGGTGACGGCACGGATGTGCCTGCGGAATCTGGGCTCGATCACCGCCGACGACCTCGAGGGGGTGGACCTGGCGACCGGGTCCGCCCTGTTGGACCTGCTCACCCGGGACGAGTTGGCTGCCGTGGCCGCGGCCGTGACCGAGGCCAGCTGCGCGGCCCTGTTCACCCTGTCCGTAGTGGGGCGGGTCGAGCTCTTCCCCAGCGACCCGGCCGACGCGGCTGTCACCCGTGCTTTCAACGAACACCAGCGACGTGACGACCGACTGGGACCGGACGGGGTCGCGGCGGCGGAAGAGGTGTTCGCGGGACTCGGAGCGCGCACCCTGACCTTTCCCAGCCCTTGGCGGTTGTGCCCCGAGCGTGTCCCGCTGACCCTCGCGTGGCTGCGCGGGTGGGTCGCGGCCGCCCAGGAGCAGGATCCGGACTCTGTCCCGAACGGGTACCTGGAGCGTCGGCTCGGCATGTGCGAAGAGGGAGTGCTGGGCGTGGTCGTGCACCACACCGACCTGCTCGCGCTTCCCGGGGAGGACCCTGGCAGGTCATGAGAGGTACCGCGTGGCTGCGCCCGCTGATCGGGTTGGCCGTACTGGCCGGAGTGCTGTGGTGGTACCCGGTGGAGGCCGTCACCGACGCCTTCGTGTCGGTCGACGGCCGCGCGGTGGCGGCCGCCTTGGGGATCGGTCTGGCCACGACCGTGCTGTGCGCGGCCCGGTGGGTGCTGGTGGCACGCGGGGTCGGGCTGCGTCTGCCCTGGGTGCGTGCGGTGGGCGACTACTACCGCTCGGTCTTCCTCAACGCCGTCCTTCCCGCCGGGTTCCTGGGTGACGTGCACCGGGCTTTCAGCCACGGGCGCTACGCGGGCGACGTGGCCCGGGGTGTGCGCGCAGTGGTGCTGGAGAGGATGGCCGGACAGGTGGTGCTCGCCCTGACCGGTGCGGCCTTGCTGTTCACCCTGCCCGCGGCGCTTCTGGGTCCGGGCCTGCTCGCGGTCACGGCGTCGCTCGCCGTGCTGGTCGTGGTGGTCCTGGTGGTGGCGGTCGGCTGGGCAGTGGGGCGGCAGCGCGGTGCGCGCTGGTGGCGGGCGCTGTCGGCGACGGTGGCCGACACCCGGGCCGGCCTGTTCACGGCGGAGACCGGCCCGGGGGTCCTACTGCTCTCGGCGGCCGCATTGGGCGGACACGTGACGCTGTTCCTCGTGGCGGCACGGGCGGCGGGGGTCACCGCGCCCGTGCTGGCCCTGCTGCCGCTGTTGGTGCTGGCACTGGTGGCCATGAGCATCCCGGCGAACGTGGGCGGCTGGGGTCCGCGTGAGGCGGTGACGGCCCTGGCTTTCGGGGTGGCAGGTCTGGGGTCTGAGGCTGGTCTGACCGCGTCCGTGGTGTACGGACTCCTCGCCCTGGTCGCCGCGCTACCCGGAAGCCTCGTCCTGGTGTGGCGGCTACTGCGGGTCGAGCACCGCAAGGTACCCGGCGAAAGCCTTGACCAGGAACGCCAGGAGGTCGCGGCCCTCCGCCGCGGTGGCGCGTGAGGGTTGGCCCACGACCCCGGAACGGGTGTAGCGGGCCAGGCCGCTGGTGAGCATGTGGTCGCGCCGGTCGGCCAGGTGGTCTGCCTCCCCGTAGCCGGGACGGACGAGGTCGGGACGTACGTGCAGCAGCACGGAGGTCTCCAGTTCGCCCGCGTGCATGTCGCGGTCGTTGGTGGTGTTCATCCCCGACGCCTTGCGGGCGGCCTCCCAGTCGTGTGGTCCGGGGAAGAGCGCCATGTCACCACGGGAGGCCTGGACGAGGTTGGCCAGGACGTGGTTTCCTCCGTGGCCGTTCACCAGGACCAGCTTCCGGGTGCCCGCCCGGCGCAGGGAGTCGGCGATGTCGGAGGCCATCGCGTACAGGGTGGGTGCCGAGACGCTGACCGTGCCGGGCCAGGCCTCGTGCTCGTGGGAGCAGCCGAAGGTGATCGGCGGCAGCACCCGTGTCGAGGGGTGGGCGTCGGCGAGGGCGTGGGCCAGCGCTGAGGCGACGACGGTGTCCGTGGTCAGCGGCAGGTGCGGGCCGTGCTGTTCGAGGCTGCCCACGGGCAGCAGGGCCACCCGGGCGGCGCGTTCGCGTTCGTCCGCGCTGGTAGTGGTCGGCAGGGGATCGGTGAAGTCCATGGGTGCCATTTTTCCCGATGCTCCCCCTTCTGACGAACGCCCTGGTACCGGTTGCCGTATGGCTGGCACTCAAAAAGGGAATGACTGGAATCGCCACCTTTACGTCGTAGATTTCTCTTCGCCGATAAAGCGCGGACCCGATACCCCGCCCCTGACCCCACGTTCACCCGCTGGCATCACGGCCTCCGATGTGTCCTCAGACACGGGGCTCCAGGGAGGAGCGCAGTGCGTGACGAAGCGCACGTTGGCGGTTCTGCCAGGCGCAAATCCGGGCGAGACGGGACGTTCCGTCACCTAAGCTTGCTAGGTGGTGCTTCTCCGGCAGAAAACCGCTTTCCTCCGGCTCTGCCGGGCCGGAATACTGCCATGAGCAGCCGGGTTGGTCCTGTTTCGGGACCAAACGGTCCCGCTCCGGCCACCGCAGCCACCACTCCCCCACGACCCAGGCCACTCTCAATCGCGCAAGGAAGTACGTGACCAGGCAATCCACCGCAACACCCACGGACGAGGCCGGACCGGCCGGGGGCGCCGACCCGCGCGCCAGCCGCCTCGTCATCCCACTACTCCTGGTCTCGGCCTTCGTGGTCATCCTGAACGAGACGATCATGGGTGTGGCCCTGCCTGCACTCAACCGTGACCTGGGCATCTCCGTCTCCACCGGCCAGTGGCTGACCTCGGCCTTCATGCTGGTGATGGCCGTGGTCATCCCGGTGACCGGCTTCCTGCTGCAGAGGTTCCACCTGCGCCAGGTATTCATCACCGCGATGAGCCTGTTCAGCCTCGGCACCCTGATCTGCTTCCTGGCGCCGAACTTCGCGGTCCTGCTGACCGGCCGGATCGTGCAGGCCTCGGGCACCGCAATCATGATGCCGCTGCTCATGACGACCGTCCTGAACCTCATCCCGGCCGACCGCCGGGGACGGGTCATGGGCAACATCTCCGTCGTCATCGCCGTGGCGCCCGCCATCGGCCCGACCCTGTCCGGCTTGGTCCTGAGCGTCCTGGACTGGCGCTGGCTGTTCGGGCTCGTCCTGCCGATCGCCCTCCTCGGGCTGGCGCTGGGCACGGCCTTCATCCGCAACGTGACCGAGCCACGCGCCGCCAGGATCGACGTGCTCTCCGTGATCGTGTCGGCCTTGGCCTTCGGCGGTCTCGTCTACGGCTTCTCCAGCCTGGGCAAGGCTGCCGACCCCGACGCGGCCATCCCGCCGTGGGCGGCGATCGTCGTGGGCGCCGTGGCGCTCGTGTTCTTCGTGTGGCGCCAGATCCGGCTCCAGCGCGAGGACCGGGCTCTTCTCGACCTGCGGGTGTTCTCGTCCAAGCAGTTCTCGATCTCGATCACCTTGGTCCTCACCAGCTTCATGTCGCTGTTCGGCCTGGTCATCCTGCTGCCGCTGTACATGCAGAACATCCTCGGCTACGACACCCTCGTGACGGGGCTGACCCTGCTTCCCGGCGGTCTACTGATGGGGCTCCTGGCTCCGTTCGTGGGCCGCTTGTACGACCGGTTCGGGCCAAGGCCCCTGGTCACACCGGGCGCCACCCTCGTGGCCGCGGTGATGTGGTCGATGTCCCTCTTCGGCACGGAGACCCCGGTGTGGCACATCGTGGCCGCGCACATGGTGCTCAGCGCCGGTCTGGGTCTGATGTTCACCCCGCTGCTCACCGGCGCCCTGGGATCACTGCGCTCCGAGCTGTACTCGCACGGCAGCGCCGTGGTCGGCACCGTGCAGCAGGTGGCCGGGGCCGCGGGCACCGCGGCGTTCGTCGCGGTGATGTCCGCTACCGCGGCGAGTCGCATGACCGAGGGCGTCGAAGCCGTCGCCGCGGAGATGGGCGGCATCCAGGTCGCCTTCTCCGTAGGTGCGATGGTCGCGACCGTAGGGTTCTTCGCGACCTTTTTCGTCCGGAAGTCGACGCCCCCGGAGGGTGCACCGACGAACGCACCCGCCGTGCACTAGGGCACGAAGAAGCCGTGCGACGGAAACAGGGAGTGGGCGGTGCCTTCCGGTCCCGAGCCCACCCCACCGGGTGGCCCGCGCTCGGCTACGGGGCCACCGCGGCCCCGACCGGCGGGCGCCTGGTCGCCCGCCAGCCGGGCACCAGCGAGGCCAGCAGGGTCAACGTGACCGCGAAGCCCACCACGCCGACGTAGATCAGCGGTGACCCGGTCGGATAGAGGGTGTCGGCACGACCGATGGTGTAGGCCACGAGTGTCACGACCGCGGAGATCGTGCCGAGCACCACGCCGATCACCGCTACCAGGAGTCCCTCGACGGCCAGCATCCGTAGCACCTGTCCTCGCGTGGACCCGGTGAGCCGTTGCAGAGCGAACTCGCGGCTGCGTGCGTTCGTGCTGGAGGCCAGCGCGTTCACGCCCGAAATCGCGCTGTAGCCGACGATCATGGCGACGATCGCGTAAATGGCGAAGAACTCGACGTCGTGCCCCCAGGCCAGCTCGGCGACCATCGCCTCGCTGTCGACCACCGTCAACCCGTCCTCTCCGGCGAGCTGCTCCCGGATGTCGGCCACCATTCGTCCGGCACTGGAACTGCCGTCACCGGCCACCAGCATCTCCGTGACACGGCCCTCCGTGGTGTGCGTGGCGAGCACATCAGCGGGCAGCAGCAGCGTGTCGTCGTCGGCCGCGGCGTCGAACAGGGCGACCACCTCGGCTTCGAGGACGGCGTTGTCACCCATCCGTACCGTGATCGGATCTCCCAGCCCCACCCCGACCTCTGCAGCGTTCCCTGCGTCCAGGGCCACGGCCGCGCCGTGCAGGTCATTCAGAGTGCCCTGGGTGACGGCTCCGGGGACAACCGCCTCAGCACCGTCCGCGGTCGCGCCCTCCAGGTGCCAGCCGGCCCAGCGGTCCGTCTCCTCCTCCCAGTTCTCCGGGTCGTCCCTCGGCTCCTCCAGGAACCCGGTGCTGTCGACGTACCCGGAAGCGGCGGCTACGCCCGGCAGCGCATCGACCCGCTCGACCAGCTCTGGATCGATGCCGTCGTCGGCCGTGATCAGCACCTCGGCGGTGAGGCCGTCGATGAACTCCTCCTGGGCGGCCTTCACCCCCGATAGGTGCCCGTACACCAACCCGGTGGCGATTCCGGTAAGCAGGATGACCGGCATCGCCACCGCGGCGGTGCGGTCGATCCCGGCCCGTACATTGAGCACCGCCAGCCGACCGGACTGGCCGGTCAACGCGCCCAGCGGCCGGAGCAGCTCGGCGAGCGGCCGGACCAGAACCGGGCTGAGCACCGCCAGCGCGATCGCCATCAGGACCATCGCCGGGGAGCCGGTGGTGGAGGCGTTGAGCCCCCTGAAAACGGTCATCGTCACCACCATCAGCGCGATGGCACCTGTCATCAGGGCCAGACTGAGGAGGACGCGCCACAGGCCGATGGGCCGACGCTCGGGCAGCCCGGAATCGGCCAGAGCCTCGGTGGGCCGGGTCTTGGCCGCCCTTGCCCCGGCGACCAGTGCACCGCCGATCGCCGCCAGCAGGGCCGAGCCGATCGCGATCGCCATCGGGATCCAGCCCATGCGGAACTCGATGCCCTCGATGATGATGCCGCTGCTGACCATCTGGTGGAGGAAGAGCTCCCCGAGCCACCGGCCGGGCAGGACCGCCAGCCCGGTGGCGAGGACGGACAGGATCACCGTCTCGCCGAGTACCAGCTTGCGCAGCTGGCCGGGCGTACTTCCGACCGCGCGCAGCAGGGCCAGCTCGCGGTGGCGCTGCTGGATCGAGAGCGCCAACATCGAGGCCACCCCGAATACCGCGATCATGATCGCCCACGAGCCGAACAAGCTGGGCAGCACGATCAGGCCATCCGCGGTGAACAGCACCTCGGGGTTTTCGGCGTACCCCCGCTCGTCACCGGTGAGCGTCACGGCGGTGTCGGGCAACGCGGCCTCGATGCGTTCACGGAGCTGGTCGACGCCGGTCCCGTTCTCGGCCACCACTGCGATGGCGTCGACGGTGCCCGTAGGTGCCGGGTGGTCGAAGACGTGGTCGGTGGTGTCCTGGACGCCGGGCAGTGCGGCGACGGTGTCCACCAATGCGGCGTCGACGCGTACCCGCTCGGTCAAGGTCTCCGTGTGGTGGAACTCGGGGACGTGGTGGCCCTGGTTGCCCGCGACGACGATGTCGGCACCGGTCAGCTGTTGAGGTGGCGCGTCCGCGCGGATACCGGACTCCATGAGTCCGCCGCAGGCCATGACGATGGCCGCGCCGAGGAACATCGTGAGGAAGGCCGCGACGAAGCCGCCCTTGCGGTGGCGCAGGGTCCGAAACGCGAGCCGGATCATCGCCGGCCACCCCCGATCGGCGCGGTCGCGGAGTCGTCGGCCCAGGCGCCCAGGTGAGTCATCCGCTCGGCCACGGCTTCGGCGGTCGGGGCGTGCAACTCGCCCGCAAGTCGGCCGTCGGCCAAGAACACGACCCGGTCGGCGTAGGCGGCGGCGACCGGGTCGTGTGTGACCATCACGATGGTCTGCCCGGCCGCTTGGACGGCCTCACGCAGCAGCCCCAGCAGGTTGCGGGCGGAGCGGGTGTCGAGAGCGCCCGTGGGTTCGTCGGCGAAGACGACGGCCGGTTCGGTGACCAGGGCGCGGGCGATGGCCACGCGCTGCTGCTGGTCCCCGGACAGCTCGGCCGGGCGGTGCCGTCCCCGTTCGGCGAGGCCGACCCGTTCCAGGATCTCGGCGACCCGGCCGGGTCCGGGACGGCGCCCGGCCAGCTCCAGGGGCAGCGCTACGTTCTGTTCCGCTGTCAGGGCCGGGAGCAGGTTGAACGCCTGGAAGACGAACCCGATGCGTTCGCGCCGCAGCATGGTCAGCTGCTTCTCGTTGAGGTCGCCGAGGTCTTGGCCGTCGAGGTGGACCGAGCCCGACGTGGTGCGGTCGAGTCCGGCCGCGCACTGCAGGAGGGTGCTCTTCCCGGAGCCCGACGGCCCCATGACCGCGGTGAACGTACCGCGGTGGAAACCGGTCCCCACCCCGTCGAGCGCGGCGACCGCGTTGTCGCGGCGGCCGTACACCTTGCGCACGTCGGTCAGCCGCACGACGGCCGCCTGATCGATTCCTGTCTCTGTCACTTCCCGTATCCCATCCGCTCGTTCCCCGTGTGCGACTGCCCTGGCCCAAGAGTTCGCGGGCCCTGGTCAGCAATCGCCGAACCGCTCGTGCGACCACCTTCGGCGCCCGCTCTGACGCCGACCTGTCACACCCCTGACACGACCGCCGTCGCGGCGTTCCCTCGAGGACCGGTCACCCCGGGCTCCACACGAACCCGTAGGTCCCGCCCACGGCGATGACAGCAATTGCGGCCAGGGGCAGGAGCGAGTAGTGGATGCGGCCGACCGGCCCCCACCAGCCGCGGACCCACGCGGTCACGGCCGCGGCCAGGGTGAGCGCGGTCAGCGGTACGGCGGTGGTCAACGGCAGGAGGAGCGCCGGCGACTCGCTGAAGATCATCCACTCGTGGAGCCGGTTGAGGTCGAGAAGCGCGTACACCACCAGTCCGACCCAGACCAGGCAGCTCAGGCCGGTGAGCGAGGCGATGACCCTGGCGGAGGCCGGTCCGGGGCCTCTCGGGCGGCGCAGGGGCACCAACCCGGTCAGCAGCACGAGCAGGCCCGCCGCCGCGATACCGAGGTGCAGAAGTGGATCAGAGAGCGGGCCGGCCCGGTCGAAGCCCATGGTGGGGTTGTCGTCCAGATACAGGACGACGGTGTCGTCCTCCGCGACGAACACCAGACTCGCGTCGCCGTCCTCCGCGACGAAGAGGCCGTCGCCCGCCGGGATCCAGCGTTCATTGGGTACGAGCACTCCACTGATTCGCAGTGCACCGTCACCGTCTTCGCGCACACGTACGTGGGTGCCGATTCGGGTGAACTGTTCCAGGCCGCTGGTGGAGCGCTTGGTGTTGATGTAGGTGCCGACGTACCGGGCCAGGTCCGTGTCCGGGTCAGCCCGCCCCGGCGGCGCCGGCTCAGCGGGGCCGAACTCATCGGCGAAGCCGTGCAGCACGGACATGCGCAGGTCGTGGACGAAGCTCCCCCCGGCCTCCGGGTTGGCGTCGGTGCCGTTGACCGCGACGAACACCCCGGCGTCCAGTTCCGGCAGGAGCAGGTAGCCCGTCTGGAGCCCCTCCCCGCCTCCCGAGTGGCCCACGCCTCGGGGCGGGCCCGCTCGCCAGTCATGGGTCCCGTAACCCACGGCGGTGGTCTCCGGGTGGTGTTCGACCTGCCGGTCCAGCATCATCTCGACCGACTCCGGTGAGAGAACACGCTGACCGCCCAGTTCACCGCGGTTAAGCAGGGCCAGCATGAACCGGGCCATGTCACCGCTACTGGTGACCGCGGACCCGGCCGGGACGAACGGGTAGTGGTGGTTGTTGACCTCGTTGCCGTCTGCGCGATGGAGCGTGACGACCTCGTCCCGCGCCTCGATCTCGGGGACGGCGCCGAACTCGGTGGCGTGCATGCCCAGCGGCCCGAAGACGTGCTTTTCGGTGTAGTCCTCGAAGGGGAGGCCGCTGACCTCCTGGACGACCATCCCCGCCAGCGCGTACCCGTAGTTGGAGTAGGCGGCCACCCGGCCGGAAGGGAAGATGCGTTCGGGCGTCGTCCCGCTGAGGTACTCCGCCAAGGTCCGCCAGCTGTCCGGGTCCTCCGGTGCGTCGTAGTCGGCCACCTCCTCGAACCCGGCCGTGTGCGTGAGCAGGTGGTGCAGGGTGACCGCCTCACCGGGTACGCGCATGCCCTCGGGAAGGTAGGTGTTGACGTCCTCGTGCAGGTCGACCTCGCCGTCCTCGGCGAGTTGGAGGACGGCCATGGCAGTGATTGACTTGCCGATCGAGGCGCTCGGGACGGCGTGTTCGCTCTCGTCCAGGAGGGTTCCATCGGCGAGGTCGGCGTAGCCGTGGGCGGCCGATGCGACCTGTTCGCCCTCGGCGACGACGGTGGCGGCGACGCCCGGTGCCCCGTGTTCGTCGAGGAGTTCGGCTACACGGGTGTCCAGGAACTCCTGGGCGCTCTCCGGGGTCACGGGGGTGCCGGATTCGGCCGGTGCGGCCGCGGCCGCACGGTCCGCAAGGGCGTTGGCCGGGGTGGCCCACGCCCCGGGGACCAGGGTGGCGGCCAGCAGGGCCGGTACGGCCAACAGTGTGGTGAGGCGGCGGGCGCGGGGGACCTCGGCATCGTGCGCTGAACGTGTCATGCGGCCACCTTCGGCCCGGGGCCTGACACCGGCCTGTCACGCCTATGACACGGCGTTCCACCCCCCACCGCCGCTGTTCGCGAATGACCGATCGCGTCAGCGCCTGGGTGCTCCGGTCAGATGGCGAGCGCGGTCTTCACCAGCTCGGGCCAGTCCTCCTCGGTGCCTTCCCGCTCCGCTGCGGCGAACCGCGCGTCGCCCAGGTGGCGGCGTGCGGCCTGCTCGATCCGGGCCACGTCCGGGTGGGAACGGTTCGGCAGTCCGCGCACGCCGACGCTGGCCGCGAGCAGCCGCGCGGCCAGCTCGTACTGTTCGAGTCGGAGTGCGAGATCCGCGACCCCGACGATCACCTGCGCGTACAGGGGTGCGTTCACCTCCTCGGCGGAGACCGACTGCCACGCCGCCACGCGGTGCTCACGGGCCTCATCCGGATCGTCGGCCAGGTAGCCGAGCAGGTCCTGCACCTCCGCACGCGTGTTGGACCACTCCGCGTCGTCACCCAGCAGGGCCGTTGCGACGCCGAGCTGCCGGTGGGCCTCTGCGTCGTCGCCGCTCCAGCGGGCGAGTTCGGCAGCCGCCAGAGCCAGCTCAGCCAGCGTGTGCGGCCAGGTGACCCGTTCCGCGCGGCGCCGCGCCTCGGCGATGGCCGCCTCGCAGGCGTCCTTGTCGCCCAACAGCCAGTGCAGCTGGGCCAGTCGCGCCCGCATGCGGATGACATCGTCGAGGGCACCCATCTCGGTGACGACCTCGACCGCCTGGTCGTAGTGCTCGCACGCGGCCGCGAACTCGCCGCGCACGGCGATCCGGTCCGCCAGTTCGGTCTGGGCGAACGCGATCCCGAACCGGTCGCCGAGCGAACGGAACTCCACGAGCGCCCTTTCGAGGTGGGTGTCCGCGTCACGCCCACCCTGGCCGAGCATGATGCGCGACTTGCCGAGGTGTAGACGGGCCAGGGCACGTACCCACGGCTCGTCGTCGTCCAGCAGTGCCTCATACGCGGACAGGAACGTGTCCGGTGCCCGCAGCATGCGCTCCAGCGGATCCACCAGGCCCAGAAGCGGGTGGCGCCGGTCGCTGTTCCGGCTGAGCTGACTGAACCGGTGCGCCTCGCTGATCCACTCCGCCGCCTGGCGCTCACCGCCCCGCCCGGCGTTGACGAACATCACGCCCAGCGCGTACACCATGGCCCGGATCTCGTCGGGCACGCGGCCGGGGGTTTCCGTCGCCGCGACGATCAGTTCGAAGCCTTCGACCTTGTGCCCGCTCAACCACCAGTACCAGCCGGCGCCGCCCGCGAGCCGCATGGCCGCATGGGCCTCGCCGGCGGCGAGTGCGCCGCGCATCGCGGAAACGATGTTGTCGTGCTCGGCCTCGAGCAGGGCAAGCCACTCCAGTTGTTCGGCGCGGCGGAGCCGGGGTTCGGCGGTCTCGACGAGTTCGGTGAAGTGGGCGAGGTGGATACGGCGTGCCAGATCCGCTTCTCCGGCGTCGGAGAGCCGGTCCGCGGCGTACTCCTCGATGGTTCCCAGCATCCGGTAGCGCGGCGCACCGTTGCCCTCGGCGCGCAGAAGCGACTTCTCGGTCAGCGCTGTGAGCAGGTCGAGTACCTGTTCCTGCCGGACCCCGTCTGCCTGCCCGGCCCCGGCGTCGGCGCAGACCCGCTCGGCGGCTTCCAGGCCCGCCCCGCCCGAGAACACCGCGAGCCTGCGCAGCACCGTCCGCTCGGACTCGCTGAGCAGCTCCCAGCTCCAGTCGACCACCGCGCGCAGCGTCTTGTGCCTCGGCAACGCGGTTCTGCTGCCCCCGGTCAGCAGGCGGAACCGGTCGTGGAGCCGGTCGGCGAGCTGGTCGAGGGAAAAGGTGCGCAGCCGGGCCGCGGCCAGTTCGATCGCCAGCGGCATTCCGTCCAACTCGCGGCAGATGCGCACCATCGTCGAGGCCGTGTGGTGGTCGGAAGCGAGATCGCCGCGCACCGCACCGGCCCGGTCCCGCAGCAGCCGGACGGCCGGCGAGGACTCGATCTCGCCGGGGTCGGTGTCCCCCTCCGGCAGGGCCAGCGGCTCGACCGGCCACAGCGCCTCACCGGTGATACCGAGCGGTTCCCTGCTGGTCGCCAGGATGCGCAGTCGCCGGCACTCCCCGAGCACGCGGTCGGCGAACGCCGCCGCCGAACCGATCAGGTGCTCGCAGTTGTCCAGGATCAGCAGCGCTTCCCGGTCGCGCATCGCTGCGATGACACGGTCCGTCAGCTCCGCGTTGGATGTCTCGCCGAGCAGGTCATCCCGCAGTCCCAGCCCGGAGAGCGCCGCCTGTGCCACGTCGCCGCCCCTGTCCACGGGCGCGAGCTCCACCAACCAGACCCCGTCCGGTAGGTCTCCGAGCATGGTGCGCCCGGTTTCCGAGGCCAGTCGGGTCTTGCCCGAGCCGCCCGGTCCGGTCAGGGTGATGAGCCGGTGCTCTTCGGTGAGTGCGCGCACCCCGGCGGCATCGGCCTCCTTGCCGACGAAGCTGGTCAGCTCCGCGCGCAGGTTGGTCTTCCTGTCCTCCTCCCGCCGGCCCAGCTCGCCCCGCAGCAGCGCGACGTGCAGCGCGGACAGCTCCGGTGCGGGATCAACGCCCAGCGCGTCGGCCAGGTCCGCCCTCGCGCGCTCGTACACGAGCAGCGCTTCGGACCCGCGGCCAGCATCGGCCAAGGCGCGCATGAGGGCGGCGACCAGCCGTTCGCGCACCGGATGCGCCGCCACCAGGTCGGTCAGCTCCGCGACCAGATCGGCGCCCCGGCCCAGGCCGAGCTCCGCGTCGAACCGGTCCTCCGTGGCCGTCAGCCGCAGCCGCTCCAGCCGCGTCACCGCCGCGCCGAAGGCAGCGCTGTCCTGGAGTCCCACATCGGCCATGGCCGGACCGCGCCACAGCGCAAGGGCTTCCCGCAGCAGGCGGACCCGCCCCGGGCCCGCTTCGCGGCGAGCGCGTTCGACGAGGCGCTCGAACTGCACTGCGTCGACCGCGTCGGGGGCCACCGTCAGCCGGTAGCCGCCGGGGCCTCCTTCGATCGTCCCCTCCGGCAGAGCCTTGCGCAGCCGGGAGACCAAACGTTGGAGGGAGTTCGCGGCCCCGGACGGCAGGTGTTCGCCCCAGATCCAGTCCACCAGTGTCGGCTTGGCGACCACCCGGCCCGGTTCAAGCGCCAAGGCGGCGAGCAGCGCCCGCAACCGGGCGCCCGGCACGTCCGCGACGACGCCGCCGTCCGAACACACTTCGAGTGGTCCCAGTATCCGAATCCGCACCCGGACAGTGTCCCACGGTGGCACGCAGCCGCCGCTGGCCCGAACCCTGCTTCTGAACCCTCACCAGCGACCGCGCTCACTCTCGCGCAGCCCTCAACGACGGGACAGGTCCGCCAGCGCCAGGCCCCCGCCGAAGGCGATCAGCGCACCACCTGACGCCTGGTCCAACCGGCGCAGAGTCACCGGCCGCAGCTTGCGCCCGGCCAGCACCCGCCCTGCGGCCGCCCACCCCAGCGCCGTGAGCGCCTCGCACACGATGTAGAGCACGCCCAGCGCGACCAGCTGCGCTCCGACCGCGGCCGCCCCGGGCTGGGCGGAGACGAACGGCGGCAGGAAGGCGGTGAACAGCAGCAGCGCCTTGGGGTTGGCGGCCGCGGTCACGAACTCCTGGGCCGCCAGTTTCCACGCCGCCACACCACTCGAAGGTTCGCTCCCCCGCTCCGCGGAGTGTCCGTCAGATGCCGGTGTGGCGCGTGCCGACCACACCACCCACACGCCCAGGCCGATCATGACGGCCGCACCGGCGACCCGCAGTACCTCGAAGGCCGTCTGGGAGGTGTGCAGGAGCGCCCCCAAGCCGGTGATGACCACGCCGAGCATGATGGCGAACGCGGCGAAGCGTCCGGTGAGCGCTAAGGCGGCCGGACGGAGGCCCCGCCGCAGGCCGTTGCGGAACGCGAGCAGGTTGTTGGCGCCCGGGGAGACCGCCACGGCCAGCGCGGCGGGGACGAAAACGGCGAGTTGCGCCGATGAGAGCATGCTCCCAGCCTAAGCCGCGCACGGATCACGGGCTCGGGGCGAGTTCCGGGAGCCCTCGGAGCACGCCCTCCGCGACCTGCGGCGGGCTCAGCTCGCTGGTGTCGATGACCAGGTCCGCCCAGTCCGCGAGCCATTCCCGGTGGGCCCGGTAGTAGGGCTCGCTCTTGGCACGGCGGAACGCGGTCGCCGAGGCCGAGCGCTCGGGGTCGTCCGGGACGAGGTCGTCCCCGGCGATGCAAGTCTCCAGCACCTCCCGATCGGAGTGGAGGACCACTCGCCGGACCTCCAGGCCCCGGGCGCGCAGGCCGTCCAGGATCTCCTCGGCGTAGTCCCGGCGCAGAATACTCATCGGGGCGATGAGGGTCTGCCCGGTGAAGGCGTGGATCTCGGCCGCCGCGGCGTGGAAGAGGGCCCGCCACGGCGGCAGGTCCTGGAAGTCACCGGGGTGGTCGGCCAGGAAGTGCCGGAGGACCAGCCCGACCAGCTCCGGGGCGAAGAGGCGGCTGTTCGGCACCTGCTTGACGAGGAGTTCGGCGGTGGTGGTCTTGCCGCCTCCGAACGGGCCGTTGACGAGGACGATCACCCAGGATCCCTCCGCTAGCCCCCGGTACATGTGGGGGCAGAGTCTACCGGGGGCCGGGCACGCCGGGTGTGTGGCCTACCTGCTGCTGTTCCCGGCGGTCCAGGACGAAGTCGTACTCGGCGCGCAGGAAGGGCTCCGCGGACTCGCCGCCGTCCGGGGCCGGGCCCGCGGGGTGCTCGGTGAAGGGCACGACCAGGGCGTCCTTGGTGCCGAAGACCACGTCGGTGGAGAGGAAGTCCGTTCCCTCGCGGAACAGGTGCGTGATGAGCCGGGCGTAGCCGGGTTCCTCGATGAGGAAGTGGATGTGGGCGGGGCGGTAGGGGCTGATCTCGGTGCGCTTGACCAGGTCGCCGACCGGCCCGTCCAAGGGGATCGTGTAGCCCGTCGGCGCGATGGTGCGCAGGCAGTAGGTCCCGTCCTGCCGGGCCCGGTACTTGGCGCGCAGCCGCGCCTCGTCCACTTCCAGCTGCGCCTCGTAGGCCCCCTCGGCGTCGGCCTGCCACACGTCCAGGACCGCTCCGGGTACGGGCCGCCCGTCGGTGTCGACGACACGGCCGGTGACGTACAGGGGCGTGCCCTCGATCCCTTGGGCCATGTCGTGGCCGAACTCGGCGGGCGGTGACCCGTCGATGTGGAAGGGGCCGAGCACGGTGGCGGGGGTGGCACCGGAGGAGAACCGGTTGTTCAGCTGGACGACGAGCGTGCTCAGTCCGAGCACGTCCGAAGCCAGGATGAACTCCTGGCGCTTGTCGTCGCAGGCGCGTCCGGTGGCGGTCAGCCACTCGACGGCGGCCATCCACTCCGCCTCGGTGAGGTCGACCTCGCGGGCGAAGTCGTGCAGGTGGCGGACGAGCGCGGTGAGCAGCTGTCCGGTGCGGGGATCGTGGGCGCTCCCCCAGCGCTCCTCGGCCAGGTCGGTCAGGTTCTCCTCGGTCACGAACGCCATGGGGATCGTCCTCCGGATCAGATCTCGTCGGGGGTGTGCGGAGTGGGCCCGATCGGCCTGTTGTTGCGGTCGACGGACAGGAAGACGTCGTTCGCCACGGGTGCGCGCATCTCTTCGGCCAGCTGCCCCACCAGCCCCGCGGTGCGGGCCAGGAGGGCGAAACCGCGCAGCAGTTCGATGGGCAGGCCCAGGTCGGCCAGGGCCGCGCCGCACACACCCGCGCCGTTGAGCGGCAGCTTCTTGCCGAGGACCTCCGGGTGGACGCGGCCGATCGCCTCGAACAGCTCCAGGTGGGGTCCGAACTGCCCTTCCTCCCGGGCGATGCGCATCAGCGCCGGGGTACGCGGATCGCCCTGTTTGTGCACGTGGTGTCCGAGCCCCGGGACCAGCCTGCGGGCCTCGCGTTCGGCGCGGACGGTCCGCAGCGCGACCTCGTCCCAGCCCTGTTCCCCTTCGGGGAGGTGGCCATCCAGGGAGCGCAGCACCTCGTCCAGGAATCGACCGGTGTCCTCGGTGACGCCGAGGAACCGGGATCCGCCGCCGAGAAGCCCCGCCGCGAGCGCCCCCTGGATGGAGTCGGGCGCGGACAGGTACGTCAGCCGGGTGACGATCGCGGTGGGGGTGAAGCCGTGGTCGGCCAGGGCCGCCAGGACCGCCTCGAAGACACGGGTCTCCCCGGGGTCGGGGCGGCGTTGGGCGGCGAGCCAGAAGGCGAGTTCACCGAACCCGACCTTGCCCATGACGTCCTCGGCGAGGTCCTGGCCGAGGAGTGTGATGGTGGTGGGGTCGGCCGCGCCCAGGGCGGTGGGGTACTCGGTGCGCTCGTTCACGGCTGTCCCTCCCCCTCGGAGTCGGCCAGCCAGGCCCTCAGCCCGTCCCCGTGCTCGTCCAGCCCGGGTGGGGGCAGCCGGTAGGAGGCGGGGGTCGCGGAGAAACGGATCGGGTTGCGCGTGGTGGGTACCTCGCTGTCGCCCTCACCGACCCGTACGACCGGCTCCAGCCCGAAGCGTTCGGCCATCGCGAACCCCTTGTCGATGGTCTGGATCGGGCCGCAGGGGACCCCGGACTCCACCAGCAGCTCGAACCACTCCAGTGCGCCCCGTTTCGACAGCCTCTCGACCAGGAGGGGCCGGAGTTCGCCGCGGTTGGCGGTCCGTGCCGCGTTGGTGGCGAAGCGCGGGTCGTCGGCGGTCTCGGCGATGCCGAGCACTGCGCACAGGGCACGGAACTGGCGGTCGTTGGCGGCGGTGACGATGAGGTCGTCGTCGGCCGTGGGCAGCGGTTCGTAGGGGAACACGCTGGGGTGGGCGTTGCCCATCCGGGTGGGGACGGTGTCGCCCGCCACGTGGGCCGAGCTGTGGTTGACCAGCCCGGTCAGGGCGGAGGACAGCAGGTTGACCTCCACCAGCTGGCCCTCCCCCGTGGCGTCGCGGTGCCGCAGCGCCGCGAGGATGCCGATGACGGCGTGGTTGCCCGCCATGACGTCGAACACCGAGATGCCTGCCCGGTAGGGCGGCCCGTCCGGGTCCCCGGTGAGGCTCATCAGCCCGGAGACCGCTTGGACCATGAGGTCGTAGCCGGGGACGTCCCGTCCGGCGCCGGTGCCGAAGCCCGTGATGGAGCAGTAGACGACACCGCCGTTGGTGGCCCGGACGCTGTCGTGGTCGAGTCCGTAGCGGGCCAGCCCGCCGGGCCGGAAGTTCTCGATCACCACGTCGGCGCGCCTGGCGAGTTCGCGCGCGGCCCGGCCGTCCTCCTCCTGTTTCAGGTCCAGCACGACCGAGCGCTTATTGCGGTTCACGCCCAGGTAGTAGGTGGACGTGTCACCGCGTACGGGCGGCTTCCAGGACCGCGTGTCGTCCCCGGTCGGCCCTTCGACCTTGACGACCTCGGCCCCCAGGTCGGCCAGCAGCATGGTGGCGTAGGGGCCGGCCAGGATCCGGGAGAAGTCCGCGATCAGCAGGCCTGACAGCGGACCGCCCGAGGCCGCGCTCTCCGCGCCTCCGGGCGGTGTCCGCCCCGCTGCCCCGCTCGGTGCCGCGACCGGTGGTCCGCCCGGTGCCGTGACCCGCGCGTCTGGGTCCCCCGTCATTCCTCCCCCTCCATGTCCGCTTAACGGACAAGCGTCCGCATCAGCGATTCTGTACGTGAGGGCACTACGAGTCAACCCCCTGGACAAAACTTCACCAGCGCAAGGAAAAACCTTGGGATGCCCGTCTTGACAGGACTTCCAACCTGAGCGACAAGGGAAGTCTCTACTGGTGACCGCTAAGCGGACCTTCGTCCGGAAAATGTACGATGGCGCTGCGAACCGGCCGGTACAACGTCGACATCGAGGAGTCCCCCATGAACCGGAACAGCGATTTCCCCTCCGACCGACCGGTGGTGCTGCGCGGCGGCACCGTTCTGACCATGGACGCCGAACGCTCCGTCCTCCACGACACGGACGTGCTGGTCGTCGACGACCACGTGGCCGCGGTGGGGGTGGACCTGGACGTGCCGCAGGGCACCGTGGAGATCGACGCGGCCGGAGGCATCGTCATGCCCGGCATGATCGACACCCACCGCCACATGTGGCAGACCGCCATGCGCGGCTACGGTGCGGACTGGACCCTGACCCAGTACTTCGTCTGGAACTACCTCGCGCACGGCAAGCACTTCCGCCCCGAGGACATCCACGCCGGCAACACCCTCGCCGCCCTCGAGGCGCTGGAGGCCGGAGTGACCACGGTCGTGGACTGGTCGCACGGGCTCCAGACCACGCAACACGCCGAAGCCGCCGTCGAGGCGCTGGGATCGGCGCCCGGCCGACACGTGCTCGCCTACGGCAACATCCACCAGGCGCCCGCGGAGTGGACCGCCTCGCCCGAGTTCCGCGCCTTCGTCGAGCGCCACCGCGACGACGACATGCTGGACCTGCAGGTCGCCTTCGACGTCACCGGCGACCCCGACTTCCCTGAGAAGCCCGCTTTCGAGGCGGCCCGCGAGCTCGGGCTCCCCGTGACCACCCACGCGGGGGTGTGGGGTGCCACCGGCGACAACAGCATCAAGCTCATGCACGAGAACGGCTTCATGGGCCCGGAGACCGTCTACGTGCACGCCGCCTCCCTTTCGGAGGACTCCTACCAGCGCATCGCCGCGACCGGCGGTTCGGTCTCGGTGTCCACCGAGAGCGAGCAGAGTGCCGGACAGGGCTACCCGCCCACCTGGGTACTCCGCAAACACGGGATCCCGGTGTCGCTGTCGATGGACACGAGTGTGTGGTGGAGCGGCGACCTGTTCAGCGCCATGCGCGCGACCCTGGGCGCCGACCGATCCCGTGAGCACCTGGAGGCCCAGCTGGCCGGGAACACCGTCACCCACTCGGCGCTGCGCGCGGCACAGGTCGTGGAGTGGGCCACCCTCGGCGGCGCGTCCGCTCTGGGCCGCGACGACCTGGGCCGCGTCACGCCCGGGGCCAAGGCAGACCTCGTACTGATCCGCAACGACGCCTCACCGGTGTCGTTCCCGATCCTGCACCCCTACGGCCACGTGGTCTTCCAGGCCCAGCGGGGCGACGTGCACACGGTTCTGGTGAACGGCCGGGTGGTCAAGCACGAACACCGGCTCGTGGACACCGACCTGGCCTCGGTGCGGCGGAACGTGGACGCCACGATCGAGCACCTGCGCTCGACCATCGGCGACGAGGAGTGGGAGGCGGGCATGAACCCGGACATCCCCGCATCCAAGGTGATGGACAACCCCTACACCTACACCGAGTACCGCGACGCGAGTACCCATGGCGGGTGAGGGGTGCGCGCCCTACCGGGGTGGCTGTCATCCGGACGGCCCCTCGGTATGCTGGCGCTTCCCCGACACCGAACGGAGAGACCATGCCGCGCGAGGGCGCCGGTCCCGACTTCATCGAGGCCCTGGCACGGGGCTTGGACGTGATCCGGGCCTTCCAACCGCACCGGCCGACGATGACACTTGCCGAGGTCGCCAAAGAAGCCGACCTGGCCCGGCCCACCGCACGACGGGTCCTCATCACCCTGCGGGAGTTGGGATACGTGCGCTCCGGCGACGCGGGCTTCACGCTCACACCCCGCGTGCTGGAGCTGGGTATGGCCTACGTGCGCTCGACCGGCCTGTGGGAGGTCGCCAGACCGCACTTGGAGGGGCTCTCCGAACGCACCGGGGAGTCGTGTTCCATCGCGCAACTGGACGGTTCGGACATCGTCTACGTGGCCCGGGTGGCGGTTCCCAAGATCGTCACCCTGGCCGTGCAGATCGGAACGCGCTTCCCCGCACTGCAGACCTCCCTGGGCAAGGTGCTGCTGTCCGCCAAGACACCGGACGAGGTCGAGCGGGTCCTGTCCGAACCCACCCGTTCGGGGCTGGTTCCCCGTTGGCAGCCCGATCCGGAGGAGCGCTGCGCCGCGCTGCGCGAGGTCGGCGCCCGGGGATGGGCGCTCACCGACGAGGATCTGGCCTTGGGGATCCGGTCGGTGGCGGCGCCGCTGAGGGACGGCCAGGGCAGGGTCTTCGCCGCGGTCAACGTCAACACCCACGCCGCCGAGACTTCCCTGGAACACCTCACCCAGCACCACCTGCCGTTGCTCCTGGCCACGGCGGGAGAGATCAGTTCCGACGTCGCCAGGTTGGAGTCCGTGCCGCAAGTGACGCGGACCCCCTGAACCCGTCGGGTGAAGGAGGCAGGCCGTGATCGCCGCGAGCATCGACACCCCCGGACACGCCCCCGCAGTGCGGGAACGACCCGACCCCGAACCCGCTCCCGGGCAGGCCGTGGTGCGGGTACTGGCCGCCCCGGTGTCCCCCTTGGACCTGCTGTGCGCGGGCGGGCGCTCCTACTTCGGGGTACCCGCCACCCCCTACGTACCGGGGGTGCAGGGTGTGGGGTTCTGGAAGGGGCGGCCCGTGTGGTTCCCCACCCCGGCCGGGATGGCGCCGGGCGACGGGAGCATGGCCGACCTCGCCCGGGTACCCGAGGAGCACCTGGTGGCTCTACCCGAGGGTGTCGACCCCGTGGCCGTAGCGGCGCTGGGCCTGTCCGCGGTGGCGGCCCACATGGCGCTGACCTGGCGCGGGGGCCTGGAGCGCGGGGAGGACGTGCTGGTCCTCGGTGCCGGCGGGGTCGTGGGACTGGCCGCGGTCCAGCTGGCGCGCACCCTCGGCGCGGGCCGGGTGGTCGCTGCGGCGCGGTCCCGGGACGGCCGTGATCGGGCTGACCGGGCGGGCGCGGACGCCGTCGCGGCGCTGGACTCCGACGACGCGAAGATCCTCGCCGAGCGACTCACCGAGGCCGCGGAGGGCTCCGTGGACCTGGTCGTGGACCCGCTCTTCGGCGCCCCGGCCGCGGCCGCGATCCGTGTCCTGCGTCCCGGCGGGCGCCTGGTGCACCTGGGTTCGGCCGCCGGCGAGCAGGCACCCCTGGACTCGGGAACCCTGCGCAGCCGGTCCCTGCGGTTGCTTGGCTACACGAACAACGCACTCACCCCGGACCAGCGCGCGGACTCGGTGGAGACCGTGGCGGGCGAGTCCGCGGCCGGTCGTCTGAGCGTGCCCCACGAGCGAACGCCGCTGGCCGAGGCGGCACAGGGATGGGAACGCCAGGCGCGGGGTGCGGCGACCGGACGGGTGGTTCTGGTCCCCGGCGGCTGAGGTGCCCGCCCACCGGAACCGGGGCGGCTCCGGTGGGCGGGTTTCGGTACCGGGGTTCGGTTCCCGTAGGCTGACCTGCCGAACCTGGATGATCCGGGCGAAGCGACCTTAGAGAACTACACCGTGCAGCGCCGAACCGATGAGTGGGCCACCTTCTCCCCCGACCGCGAAGTGCTGGCCGTCGTGCGCAGTGTCCCCACGGCGGGCAGGCTCTTGGACGTGACCGCGCTCCTCGCCGACGACCGGGTCGGAGTCACCTTCACCGTCACCCCCGGTTCGGCCTCCGAGGCCGGTGTCAGGCCGATGCTCCGGGCCGCGGGTATCGACCCGGTCCCGTGGGAGAAGGCCGTGGCCGAGTCGGACAGCTTCGACCTGGCCCTGGCCGCCAGCACCAAGGGCGGCCTCCACAGACTCGACGCCCCAGTGGTCCTCATGCCGCACGGCGCCGGGCACAACCGCAGGGTGGGCGGCCGACCGGGGTCGCTGGCGAGCGCCTCTGGGTTGGACCCAGCCGAACTCCTGCATGAGGGGCGGCTGATCGCCGACCGGTTCGTCCTGTCCCACAGCGAGCAGGCGGACCGGCTCCACGAATCCTGCCCCGAAGCCAAGGGGCGGAGCGTGGTGGCCGGGGACCCGGCTTTCGACCGGATGGTCGCTGCCCTGGGGCGCCGCGAACGCTACCGTGAAGCGCTCCACCTGCGGGGGCGCCGCTTGGTCGTGGTCTCGTCCACCTGGAACCGGGACTCCTTGTTGGGCTCCCAGCACGAGGTCGTGCAGGCGCTCCTCGCCGAGCTTCCACAGGACGAGTACCGCGTGGCCGTGGTCGCCCACCCCAACGTCTGGAGCCACCACAGCAGGGCCCAGCTGGAGCTGTGGTTCCACGAGGAGATCGAGGCCGGGTTGGTGCTCGTCCCACCGGCCGAGGGGTGGCGGGCCGCGCTCATCGCCGCCGACGCCGTTCTCGGGGACGTCGGGTCGGTGACCTACTACGCCGCGTCCCTTGGGCGCCCCGTTCTCCTCGCCGCCTTCGCGACCGCGGACCTGGACCCCCGTTCGCCGCTGTTGGAGTTCGGTTCGGCTCTGCCGAAACTCGAACCCGGCCGCATCGCCGAACAGGTGGACCGGGTGGCGCGCATGCCCGTGGCCCCTGTCGCCGACCTGCTCATCGAACACCAGAACGAGTCCGCGACCCGCCTGCGCGCCCTGCTGTACACATTGTTGGAGCTCACCGAACCGCCACTGGCCGCCCACTACCGCCCCTTGCCGGACCTGCCCGAACACCCCGAGGACGTGACCGCCTGGCGGGTGGCGTTCGACCCGCCGGAGGACCTCTGCCACGACGGGCAGGGAGCGGCGGCGCGGCTGCGCCGGTTCCCCGCCGGTGCGCCCGCGCCGCACACGCACAGCGCACCCGTGCGCCCCTTGGTCGTGGACGCCGAGGACGCCGTCATGCCCCGATGGGGCTCGGCGGACGCCTGGTCGTACCGGCGCCGCAGCACGGAAGAGGACGCGAGCGCTTGGTTGAAGGAGCGGGTCAGCACGTACCCGAAGACCCTCCTGGCGGTCGCCTCCCTCGACGAACGGTCGGCCCTGCTCATGCACCGCTCCGGCCTGGCCATGCGGGTGCACGACGAGAGCGGGGCACAGGACCGCCTCGACGCCTCGGTCGTGGCGGCGGCCGCGATCGGCTGGGCACGGCAGTGCCTGCCATGGCGCAGATGGCACACAACGGTCCGGGTCCGCCTGGGTGACCGGACCCTGCTGCTGCGGGCCTCCCCCCCCCGCCGGAATTCGGTTTCTTGGGAAGTTGAGGTGGGCTCTGACCAGGGATCATCGGTACAGGTCGCGCGGACGGCACAGGTGGCACGTAACGTCCGGGCGACACGAACCGTTCATCCCTTGCCCGGCACCTCCGCCAGCTCGGCGGCGATCTTCCGGACGTCCCCTTCGAGGTGGTAGTACTCGGCGACCCGGCCGGCCCAGGCCAGCCACGCCCGCGCCTGGCCACCGTCTCCCCTCTCCCGCGTGATCCGGGCGAGGAGTCGGGCGGCCTGGACCTGCTTGACCGGTTCGGCGAACTCGTCGAAGACCATCATGGCCCCGTCGGCCGCGGCCTCGGCCCGGTCGCAGCGGCCCCGGTCGATCAGGACCCGCGCCAGGGAGAGCCGTACCTTGGCGAGCAGCAGCCTCCAGTCGTCGATCAGCCAGCGCCGGTCGCTCCGGTCCGGCACGCGGGAGAGCTCGGACAGCCGGTTCTCGGCCAACCGCTCGGCCTCGCGGAGTTCGGCCTCCGCGGTGGCGAGGTCGCCGCGGTCCCGGGCGCCGTTGCCGAGCTGGTACGTCTGCAGGGCGTCGCCGCGCGGGCGGCCCAGCCGTCGGTGGATGTCCCGTGAACGGGTCAAGAGCTCTTCGGAGGTGGCCTGAGAGCTCCCCGGCAGGTCGGGAAAACGTTCCCGGAGCAGGCCTTCGGTCTCCAGGACCACCGCGCGGTCCAGCTCGGTCCCCTCGGCGGCCTCGGCGGCCTCCGCCACCAGCGCGGCGGCCCGCTCCGCCGAGCCCAGCTCAGTGAGGATGCGAGCGAGGTAGACGGCGCAGCGCACTACGGCGCTCCGGTGCTCGGCCTGCCGGGCCACCTTGAGGGCGAACTCGTAGATCCGGGTACCGATCTCCAGGCGGCGCCTGCCGTGGCAGACCGGCCACACTGCATCGGCCAGGACGAGGGCCGCCACGGGGTTGCCGATCTCGTATGCCATCCGCATCAGTTCGGGCACGTGTGCCAGGTACTGGTCCTGCCAGTCGGCGGCCTCGCGCCGCGTGGTGAACGGTGGGCGGTAATCGGCGGGTGCGGTGGTGAGTTCGGCGGTGTTCAGGCCGGTGGTCAGGCGGTGGCGTTCGCCGAGGCCGACCCGGTCTGCCAAGTGGTGGGTGACGGTGAAGAAGCGCAGGACGGCTGCCGCGTCGAACCGCCACCGTTCCGCGGCACCCTCGCGGACCCGGCTCCGAACGAGCTCGACCATCCCCCTGCCGCTGCCGCTGCCGGTCGCCGGGTGCAGCAGGCTGGCGTCGGCGAGTCGGGCGATGACCTCCGGTGCCCGGTCCCCCAGTTCCGAGCGCCCCAGTTCGTCGGGGATGGATCGGCCCGGGCACACCGAGAAGAACTGGAGGAGGCGCAGGCCTTCGGAGCCCAGGCCGGACAGTGCCACGTCGATGACGGCCTCCGCCCCCGACAGCGGAGGGACCGACGAGCGCTGGCGGGACCGTACGGCCGCCACCAGTTCGGTCACGCTGAGGTCCTGGGCACCCACGTGCCCGGCGGCCATGCGGATGGTCGCGGGGAGGCCACCGCACAGCCGGACAAGCTGTGTGGCGCTGGCGTACTCGCGGCGGTCGGACAGGCGCTGGTCGACCGCGTGGAACGATCGGAACAGCCGGAGCGAGTCCTCGTCGGCCAGGGCCCGCAGGGTGAGGGCCTCAGCGCCCTGGGCGATGGCGTCTCCGGCTCCGCCGAAACCCTGCGCACAGGCGGCCAGGACCAGGTGCGGCCCCGAGCCCAGGGGGAATTGGTCGAGTTCGCTGTCGCTGACCACGTCGTCCAGGAGCAGGAGGAGGCTCTTCCCGGCGGTGACACCGCGCAGCCGGCCCATCAGGGCACGCACGTCGGACTCCTGGTCGGCGTCGCGCACGTGCAGATCGTACAGCAGGCCGCGCAGGACACCGGTGACGTCGAGGTTGCCCTCGCGGTCGCGCCACTGAGTGAGGTCCCGGTGCAGTACCCCGTCGGCGAAGTACCCGGAGAGCCGGTCGGCCGCCTCGGCGAGGGTGGCGCTCTTGCCGATGTCGGCTTGGCCCAGGAGCAGGGCGACACAGCCGCGGCGGTCCCGCGCCACGTCCCCGGCCAGGGATTCCAACCGGACCAGGTCCTCGGCGCGGTTGGTGAACTTCCGGTCGGCCTTGGGCACCTGGTGCGGAGGTGGCGGGGGTGTGGGCGCGCCGATGTGTACGTCGCCGAAGCTCCGTCCCTGCAGGGCCGTGCCGGAGTTGTCCGTCAACTCGTTCCGCTGGGGGTCGGACACCGCTGGCCTCCTGGGGGTTTACGCGCGTACGCGCCGCGTGGTCATGGCCTCCCAAGATCCTAGAGCCCCGGCACCACAGGGGAATCGGCACACCCGGCGTTGACCGCTACCGGCCCCGAGCGCGGTTCGACCGGTGCGGATTCGCCTCTTTCGGGAGTGGCCTTCGCGGCTGCCCGCGTCGGTCTCCGGCGGTCAGGTGGCCGCCCGGCCCTCGGGATGGTCCGGGTTCTGGGCGAGTTGGCGCAGGAGCGGGCCGTACTCGGGGTGGTTCAGAGCGGAGGCGAACTGGGCGACCAGATAGTCGGCCGGGTTGCCGGTGTCGTACCACCGGCCCTGGATGACCTGGCCGTAGACCGGGTGGGCGGCGGCGCGGGCGTTGATGGCGTCGGTCAGGTAGATCTCGCCGGTGCGGTGGGTGTACCAGCGCTCGGTCTGGGCGCGGAGCTCGTCGACGATGTCGGGGGTGACCACGTAGCCGCCGATCGCGGCGTAGGCGGACGGTGCGTCTGCCGGCTTGGGCTTCTCCACCAGGCCGATGATCCGCAGGAGGCCGTCGGCCAGGTCTTCGGCGACCTGGGGCACCCCGTAGCGCCGGGAGTCGGCCGGGTCCATGGGCATGAGGGCGAGCACGGGGTGGCCGGTGCGCTGGTAGGCGCTGATGAGCTGCTGGGCGCGGGGGGCCTCGGCGACGAAGACGTCGTCCGGCCAGAGAACGAGCATCGGTTCGTCGCGCACCCCGCGGGCGGCGTTGAGGACCGGTGTTCCGTTCCCGTAGGGGCCGTGCTGGTCCAGGTAGGTGATGTGACCGCGGCGGGCCAGCTCACCGACTTCGGCCACGGCGTCGGCGTAGTCGTGCTTGCCGTCGGCCCGCAGGCGTTCGACCAGGGCGGGGTCGGGACGGAAGTGGTCCTGGATGAGGGACTTGCCGCCGGAGACGACGATCGTGATGTCGGTGATCCCGGAGGCCACGAGTTCACGGACGGTGTGTTCGATGACGGGCTTGTCGCCGACGGGGAGCATCTCCTTGGGGGTGGCCTTGGTGAGCGGCAGGAGCCGCGAGCCCATCCCCGCGGCGGGAATCACCGCGCGCCGGATCGTCGTGGTCATGTGTCTCCCCTGGTGGTGGCGCCGTGAGTGTCGGAGACCGACACTATCGGCGCGGTGGCCGGCACGGGCGGCAATGCGGGGGAAAGTCGCCGTCCGGGGTTCAAAGGCTCCGGGGTACAGGGGCTCAGCGGCGGGAATCCCTGGCGATCCATGCTCGTCCCTATAGAATGAACACCTGTTCATTCAAAAGATGGGGAGTGGGCGAACCGATGCCGCGCAGTCCGGAGCAGCACGAGGCGATGCGGGCCGCCACCCGGGAGAGTGTACGGTCCGCGGCGGTACGAATGTTCGCGCAGCAGGGTTACGCGGCCGTCAGCATGCGTCAGATCGCTGCCGAGGCGGGCATCAGCACCGGCCTGATCTACCGTCACTTCGCCACCAAGGATGAGCTCTTCGGCGGTCTGGTCGCCGAGGCCGCCACCGGCCTGGGCGCGGTCGCCGAAAGGTTTCGCGGCTCCGAAGACCCCGCGGAGTCCCTGCGCGCTTTCACCGAGGAGTTCCTGGCGGACCTGTCCCACGAGGGCGACTTCGCCGAATTCTTCCTCCTTATGAACCACGCCTACACCCAAGGGGTCGGCGAGGGGCGGGAGGTCCCGGCGGCCGTCCGGGACCTGATCGGGCGAAGCGCGGAATTGCAGGGAGTGACCGTGGGTCTGATCGAGCAGGGTCAGCGGCGGGGTGTCTTCCGCGCCGGTCCTGCCGATGAGCTTGCGGCGTGCTATTTCGCGGTGTTCGGCGGGCTGGTGTCGATGCGTTCGGCGACGGGTGCGGGGTTCGCCGTGCCGACCACTGCGACGGTACTGAGCTTCCTGCTCAGGGAGCACAGCGGTGACGAGGGAGAGCAGTGATGACTGAGGAGACGGTCAACATCGAGGTCAGGCGCGGCGACCTCCTGGGGGAGGCGTACCGGCGCGGGATCGCGGAGGTGTTCGTCGACGGGTTCGGTGCGGACCTCGCCTACTTCGCCAAGGACCCGGTGAAGCTCGCCGAGGCCATCGGACACATGCTGGTGTTGGAACGGTTCCACGTGGCCCAGATCGACGGCGAGCCCGCGGCGCTGGCCAGCCTCACCGAGGGCGACCAGGAGTCCATCGACCACAACGTGCGTACCCTGCGCGCACACCTCGGCCTGGTCAGGGGCACGATCGCGGACCGGGTGTTCCGCAAGCACTTCCAAGGGGCGAACTCCTCGTCCCGGGAAGGTCTTGCCGAAATCGGTTTCGTCGCCACCGCGGAGCGGTTCCGCGGCAGGGGCGCCGCGAAGGCCGTGCTCAACCACCTCCTCGCTCTTCCCGAGTACGACACGTTCGTCTTGGAGGACATCAAGGACACCAACGCACCCGCACTGCGCCTTTACGAGCGCTGCGGCTTCCACGAGTACCAGCGGCGCGAGGTCAAGCACACGAGGTGGAGCGGCTTCCACGCCTACGTGTCGATGAAGCTCACCCGGGACTGAGCCACGCGGGTCAGGTGACCGGGCAGCCACGGAACTGGCGGCTGGGGCCCTGGGACCAAGCGCTTGGCACCCGGGGCCTACAGGACCGTGACGTCCACCCTGCGGCCGTCGGGGTCGGTGAGGGTGTGCTTGCCGCGCGTGAGCGGCGGGTTGGTCTCGGTGATGTCCAGGGCCAGGTTGAGGCGCAGGTCGCTGGCCCGGCGCTCCTCGGTCGCGGGCTGGATCTCGATGAGCGGCCCGAGGGGCAGCCGACAGGAGTAACGGGTGGGCCCGCCACCGAGCGGGGCGTGCTCGGCTCCGAAGGCCAGACCGAGCGTGCTGTAGAACTCGCGGCACTCGTCGGCCCTGGTGGAGTACAGGACGAGGGCGTCGAGGCAGGCGTGCGTGTCGAAGATCGATTCCTGCATGGCCGTCCCTACTGCTCGAAGGGTGGGGATGGAGGGCGGGCTCGGCCGACCCTCCCGATCCCAGTGTGAACAGCGGCTTCTGCGGCGGCAAGCGGTGCTTTCCCGGCTGTGGACAACCCGCCGCCCCACCGTTCCCGGTATGCGGGGCACCGGGAACGGTGGGGCGTCCGGAGCCGGGGTGCACGACGGCACGCCCGGTGTCAGGCGCGGTCGGAACCGTCGGAGACGATCTCCGGAAGCTCCGTCAGGGGCGCCCGCACCGGGGCGTCCTCACCCGTGAGCACGGCATGCGCCGCCACCGCCACGGCTTCGATGGTGTCCACCCCGTGCTGCATGCCCGGGTTGTCGTCGGTGAGCACGACCAGGTCGTAGTCGCCGATGGGCGTGTCCTGGAACCCGCCCACGCTGTTGACCCGCCAGACGTCCGTGTCCGGGTAGGGCAGCCAGCCGTGCTTCAGGTACACCCCAGCGTCGTCGGGCGCCCCCACCGGCACGCCCCACCGCTGTTCGTCGATGACGTCGCCCATGAGCCCGCGCGCGTACTCGCGCTGGTCCGCGCCGAGCACGTCGTTCTCCGTGCGCAGCACCTCCAGCAGGCTGAGCTGGTCCGCGGTGTTGATCTTCATCAGCCCCACGGAGCCGTCGGGGTGCAGGATCGTGTCGTCCATGCCCACCAGATCCAGGAAGCCCTGAATGCGTTCGGCACCCAGCTGGTTGCGGAGTTCCACGGTGGAGTCGTTCCCGGACACCGTGATCATGTCCGTGGCGAGCTCGTCCTCCCGTTCGGTGAGCTCGCGGTCCCCGTCCATGGCGGTGCGCAGGAGCGCCCCGAGGATGACGACCTTGCCGACGCTCGCGGCGTCGAACTCGGCGGCGGGGTCGAGCCCGCAGACGAGGTCGCCGTCGTGGGCGGAAACCCCCACGGCGACCCGGCCGTCGCGCTGGTCGGCCTGTTCCCGGATCTCTTCACCCAGGCGTTCCGCGAGCTCGGGGTGGGCCTCCGACGTGCAGATCGCGTCCTGCTGTTCGTCGGCGTAGGCATCTGGAGTGGCGCTGGCGACCGCTGGGGCGGCGGTGAGTCCAAGGGCGAAGGTGAGGGCGGCGGGGAGGGCCCCGGAACGGTATCCGGGGCGGGTTCGGCTGCTGGGCATGCGCGGTGTCTCTCCTCACGGATGGAGCAGCTGTGCAGACACCGGCCTCGACCAGCGAACGCACAGCGTGACCTGATGATGACTCTTCGATCATCGCTGTCCGTCCGCCGCCGTACACCGACGACGCTCCGCGCATGTCCGATCCACCGCACCGCGCCCCGCCCCACTCATCGCCCAGCCCGGGCCGTACGAAGTTTTCGGGGCGCACGGGGACTCCGGGGCGGCCCGGCCCGGGTCACTCGGGCGGGTGGTGGAACTCGTTGACACCCATGGCCGCACCCCGCGCGTCCTGGAAGGCGCCGTAGCGCATGCCCCCCATATCGGCGAGCGGCGTGACGACGGTACCGCCGAGCTGGGCCGCCCGGTTGAGGACCGATTCGGCGTCGGACACGGTGAACTCCACGCCCCACTGCGGCACAGTGTCCGCGAGGGCCTCGTACGGGACCGCCGACAGCCAGCCGACCGCGTCCGAGAAACCGTCGGGAGCGCCCGCCTCCGTGTGCGCGTCGCGGGTTCCCGGGTTCCGCCCCTCGAGGAAGTCGCCGTACCCGGGCAGGCGGAACATCGTCACCTCAGCGGCTCCTCCCCCGAGCCGCACGTTCTGGGTCTGCCAGCCGAAGACCGTGCCGTAGAAGGTCGCCGCGGCCTCGGGGTCAGAGGTGACCAGGGTGCTGAAGTTCCACGTGCCGGGCTCGTTCACCAGGTGGGCACCGCCGCTGCCTCGCGGTTCCCAGAGCCCGAACCTGGCCCCCGCGGAGTCGGCGCAGAGGGCCACCCGGGCGGTGCCCTTGATGTCGGTGGGTCCGCTCAGCACGTTCCCGCCGGCCGAATCCACGCGCTCGGCCGCGTCGTCGGCGCTGTCGACCCGCACATAGGTGGTCCAGACGGGGACCGCGGGTTCGGCGATCAGCGAGCCGACTCCGGCTACGTCGCCCTCCCGGTCCCGCAGTCGCGCCACGAAGTGGCGGTTCCGGGCACCCTCCGGGGTACGGTCCTCGAAAAGCCACCCGAGCACCTCACCGAAGAACGCGATCGCGTGCTCGGGGTGCGGTTCGGAGAGCTCGACCCAGCAGGGTACGCCCTCCGGGTACCGGGCCTGTTCCGGACTGGCCATGCTGCCCCCTCGCTTAGAGACTCACTGCTCTCCAGCCCTTCCCGTCATGTCGGGACTCGAACCGGTCACGGCTTGGCCGGGAAAGGAGTTAGGGGCCCGGCGAGTGGCGGACCGGGCCCGATGTGGACCGGGCAGGGCGAAAAACGCGGTGTGGGCAGCCGGAGGTGGACGGCGCGACTCGGGCACCGCCAAGGGAGAGCCGGGGTGAAGGTGGCGAGGGCAGGGCCGTCGTCGGCCCGCGGTCAGGCCGGGCGTACGACCGTGTCGGCGCGCAGCAGGGCCCTGTCCCGCTTCTTGCGTTCGGAACGGACTTCCGCCAGGGCCTTCTCCAGCGCTTCCTCGGGTTTCTCGGAGTCCTTGGCGAGGTAGCTCTTCCTCGGTTTGGTCAGTTTGATCTTCCCCATGGCACCCATTTCGATTCTCCGGGATCAGGATCCCGCCGTGCCGCTTCCGCAAACAATATACCCAGGGCCGCGGCGAACAATGCGATGGTCGACCCGTGCCGGTGGTCCAGGCTTCCCGGAACGGGGGCGTCGATGGTCACCATTCCGAAGGCGTCCTCGGTGGACCGGATCGGCGCGGAGATGAAGGTCCGGTAGCTGGTTCCCGTGCCGGCCCAGTAGGGACTGCGGGAGCCGTTCTCGCCCAGGTCCTCCATGATGTAGAAGCGTTCGGGCAGTTCGTCGATGATCCTGAACGCGCTGTCCCCCCGCTGTGTTCCGCGTTCGAAGTCTCCGGGGCGGTCCGAGCGCCCCGCGGGGAAACGGGGCGTCATCCTCTTCCCGTCGGGCGTGATGACGAACACGACCGCCCGCACATCGGGCACGTCGCTGAAAGCGGAGCGCAGATCACCCGCCACCCGCATGGCGGCCCCCTGCGCGACCTCGTTGCGCTTGTCCCGCGGTTGGAAGGTCGTGGTGGCGGCGAGCTCCAGAAGAGGGGCGAGCGCCTCCTCGAGAACCTTCTCCCGGGCCGAGGTGAGGGCGTCGTTGCTTTCGCTCCTGCGCTCCCAGTACAGGTCCAGTGCGGGGATCGTCACGCCTAGGAGGATGGGTGGGACACCCCACCAGACGCTCATACCGGCCAGGACGCCGCCGAAGGCGACCAGCAGCCCCGAGGCGAGGAGGGCCAGGGGCTTGTAACGGTGGGCGACGTAACCCAGCCACGACACTGTGGCCAGTAGGGGGTTGACTGGCTTCTTCACCACGCCAACTGTAGTGCGACCGTCCCCCAGAGTCACCCGCGGCCCGGCCTTTGCGGAACTCGGCCGCCCCCGGCGAACCTGAGGCGCCCTGGCGCCCGTCCGGGCGGAACCCGGCCTCGCTCCCGCGCGGCCCGGGGTCGGCCGAAGCCGGTCCCGGGCCACCGGGCCGGGAATCAGGAGGTCACGGCGACCTGTCCCCGGTCCTTGCGTACCGGACCGGCCTTGCCCGGTCGGATGTCGTCGGCGAAGATCTCGGTGGGCAGGTAGAGCGCGCAGCAGGCGTTCGGGATGTCCACCACCCCGCCGATCCGCCCCTCGATCGGTGACGTGCCGAGGATGAGGTAGGCCTGCTCCCCCGTGTAACCCCATTTCTTGAGGTACTCGATGGCGTTGAGGCAGGCGTTGCGGTAGGCCTCGGTGGCGTCCATGTACAGGTTGGTGTTGTCGCGGTGGTCAACGGAGATCCCGATGAAGGTGAGGAACTCCGAGTACTGCGGGGCGACCCGGCCGGGCCGGAAGACGGGGTTGCGGTGCACCCCGTAGGTCTCCATGCCGTTCTTGATCACGTCCACGCGCAGGTCGATGAAGCCGCCCATCTCGATCGCGCCGCAGAAGTTGATCTCGCCGTCGCCCTGGCTGAAGTGCAGGTCGCCGACGGAGAGGAGGGCTCCGGGGACGTGCACCGGGTAGAAGATGCGCGACCCCCTGGTGAAGTTCTTGATGTCGTGGTTGCCGCCGTTCTCCCGGGGCGGCACGGTCCGTGCGCCCGAGGCGGCGATGCGGGACAGGAGGTCGCCGTCGGCGTGGCCGGCCAGGGTCTGGTCCACCAGGGGCGGCAGTGCCAGCGGCGGCACCCGCTCCGGGTCGGTGTCGATGAGCGCCTTCTCGCGGCGGTTCCAGGTGTCGAGCAGTTCGTGGGAGGGCGCCACACCCATCAGGCCGGGGTGGGTGATGCCCGTGTACTCCACGCCGGGTACGTGGCGGGAGGTGGCCGCCTGGCCGTGGAAGTCCCAGATGGCCTTGTAGGCGTCGGGGTAGTAGTCGGTGAGGAAGCCGCCGCCGTTGACCTTGGCGAAGATGCCGCTGTAGCCCCACCCCTGGCCGCAGACGGGGCCCTTCTCCTGTGGGATGGGACCGAGGTCGAGGATGTCGACGATGAGCAGGTCTCCCGGTTCCACCCCCTCCACGCTGACGGGTCCGCTGAGCATGTGGCAGCGGTTCAGGTCGACGTCGCGCACGTCGTTGGCGGAGTCGTTGTCACCGATCTGGCCGTCGGTCCACTCCCGGCACTCGATCCGGAACTCCTGGCCCGGCCGCACGCTGGCGGCCGCGGGGACCTCGGGGTGGAACCGGTTGTGTCCGGGGACGGCCTGCTGGGCCATGGGCTTCGAGGGGTCGTGGCTGAAGATGACGTCGGGCATGACGGGCTCACTTTCCGGGTGCGGGCCGCTCGGGCCCGGGTGCTTGGCGGGTGAAACAGGTCGGGCTGAACGGGGCAGACAGGACAGGTCAGACGGGGCGCACGGGTTCGGCGGGCACGGCCTCCTCGGGTTCGGCGCGGGCGGTGGCCAACCACAGCCCGGCGAGACTGAGCACTCCGACGCAGGCGAGCGCGACGGTGACGGGCGTGGTGGTGGGCCAGAAGCCGGTGGCGAGCAGTGCTCCGGGGATCGCGGCGGTCACCACACCGGTGACGATCGCGAACCCGCCGGTGAAGCGGGCCAGGTGGGTGAGCTCGGCGCCCAGCACGCAGAAGAAGAGGAACCAGAGCACGGCCCAGTACAGCCAGATCACCGTGAAGGGGCCGTCGCCTCGGATCAGGCCGGTGTAGGCCGCGACGGTGACTGCCGTGACGGCGACGAAGAGCGAGAACCAGCCCAGGCCGCGCTGGTCCCAGCCGGTGACGGCGTTGATGCCGACCCACAGGTAGGTGAACCCGAACAGGTAGAGCGGGGCGGCATCGGCGACGGCGAAGGTGTCGGGGGCCTGGACCAGCAGGACGGTCGGCACGACCACCTGGAGGGATCCGACGAAGAGGTTGAGGGGGGCGGCGGCCTTGGCTGAGATGACGCCCAGCAGGAGGAGGCCGTTGATGATCAGCACGGCTCCGACGTAGAAGAGTCCGGCGGCGCTCATCGTCGCCCCCTCAGGCCCGCGGCAGGAGCGCGTGTCGGGGGTCGGCGAGCGGCGGCGGTGCCGGAACCGGCACCGGTCCCGTGGTGACCAGGGGTGTGTCCGCGCTCTGTTCGGCGGCGTCGCGCACCTGTGCGTGGGCACGGGGGACGGCGCTCACCATCGGCGCGGTGAAGGCCCTGCTGGCCCGGCTTCCGCAGGCGCAGTCGGCCTGTGCGGGTGCCTGCCCCATGGGCGCGGCCAGGTCGGTCTCGTGACGGTCCGGACAACGGTACAAGTAGGTGGCCATGATCACTCCTTTCATTTGAAAATAATTCAAATAGAAGCAAGTGGCAAGGGGGCGAGCGGTGGCCTTCGGTGGCAGACAGGCCGCGGGGGCCTCAGAGGCGGGCGAGGATCTCGAAGCCAAGCCCTTCGGCACGGGCCATGTACACGCGCTGGTGGACGTTGCCCGACCTGAGCTGCATGGCCCCGCGCGGCCCGTCGTAGCCGACGGAGTCACCGACCCTGGAGAGGAGTTCGGGGCGGGTGGTTCCCGCACGGTGCACGAGCGCGTCGAGCGCCATCAGCCCCTCGTAGCACGACTCGGCCATGTTGTTGAGCGGCGGTGCGTCCGGACCGTGCATGCGCGTATAGGAGCCGGACAGGTCGAGCGCCGACTCGGTGGGAAGGGACCGGAAGTAGGCGGCGGCCACGTAGAGGCCCTCGGTGCTGTCGGCGCCACTGCCGAGCAGCATGTTCTCCTCCATGAGGGGCGTGAGGCGGCGGACGCGCTCTTGGAGTCCGTACGCGGCGAACAGCCGGTTGAAGGCCACGGCGTCCTGCCCGACCAGAAGCATGAGCACGGTGTCGGCACCACTGCCCCGGACCAGGTCCATGGTCGGCCCGAAGTCCTCCGTGCCGAGCTCGACGAACGACTCCCCCACCACCCGCATCCCGAGTTCCTGCGCGTACGCGTGGATCGAGCGCGCGGTGCTGCGCGGCCAGACGTAGTCGTCGCCCACGACGAAGAGGTCCCGCGCGCCCTGCTCGTCGCGCATCCAGCGCATGGCGGGAGCGATCTGGTCCGGGGGCGTCTCCCCGGAGCAGAAGACGCCGGTGGAGTTCTCACCGCCCTCGTACAGGGACGTGTACACGTAGGGGACGTGGTCCCGCAGCACGGGGACGAGGTGCTGGCGGACCTGCGAGATGTGCCAGCCCGTCACCGCGTGGATGTCCCCGGAACGCGTGAGCGCGCCCACCTGGGCAGCGACGTCCCGCACCGGCTGACCGCCGTCGATGACGACCGGGCGCAGGCGCCTGCCCAGGAGGCCCCCGGCGGAGTTGATCTGCTCGATGGCGGTCTCGGTGACGGCCTCGCAGGAGGGACCGAAGATCCCGGCGGGTCCGCGCAGCGGGATGACCACGCCCACAGGAAAGTCCTCGGCGGGCTGCCGTTCTCCGTGTTCGGGACAGTGACACAGCATGAGCGCTCCCTTCCTGGGTTGCCGCGTCCCCAAGCGCTACAGAGCGTTACTCCCGGCATCGGGTGTGCTAAATTTACACCCGGATGAAAACTTCTCGAATGAAGATGTTTGTCAGACACCGTACGCGACACGAGATGGGGTGACCATGGGTGAGGCGATCTCCGGTGAGGGCCTCCAACCCTTGTTCCTCCGCAAGGTCGTCGCTCGGCTGGACGCCAGCGCCGCCGCGAGCGTGCGCGAGCACGGACTGACCGTGGACCGGTGGCGCATGCTGGAACTCCTGGTGGCACGCGGCCCGCTGCCCATGACGGCACTGTCCGAGGAGCTCAGCCTGACCGGACCGACCGCCACCCGGGTCGCGGACCGACTGGTCAGCGACGCCCTCGCCTACCGGAGTGTCGACGCCGCCGACCGCAGGCGCGTGGTCCTCAAGGCCGCCAAGCGCGGCCGTGCCCTCCACGACCGGCTGTCCCCCTCCGTGGCGGAGGCCCAGGAGCGCGCACTGCGCCTGCTCGCCGAAAGCGAGCACGAGGGGTTCGCCCGATTGCTGCACACCCTCAGCCCCGCGCCCCTGACCGATCGGTCAACCTAGGCCTGGTCGCCCGGGCGTAGGAGCGCGTGGTGACCACGAGGAGCGCCAGGACCCCGATGGCGAACACGCCCTGGTACCACTGCCAGCCCGGGCCGATGCCGAGGAAGCCGTCCGCGGCGACGATCAGAGCGCCGGCCCCGACTCCGAGCAGGGCCGCGCCCAGCAGGGCCAGCATCAGCGGCCGGGGCACTCTGCGCCCCCATCCGGTGACCGTGGCCAGCATGAACAGCGCGGCGATCAGGCCGGTCACGACCGCGGCCCACTGCATGGCGGCCACGTCCAGGCTCTGGGCCGCGTACCGCGCGTAGTCACCGGCGGGAACCGCTGGACCGCCCGGGAAGCCGAGGCGGCCCTGCACCGCGTAGACGGCCTTTCCCACGGCGTAACCGAGCAGCAGCGCCGCCATCGTGTAAGCGGGCCAGCGCGCCTGACGGGACATCCCCTCCACCATGCTTAGCTCCCTGGGTTCGGGCCCGCCCCGCGACGGTCGCGGGGGGCGGGCCGCGTCGGCCTGCGCCGACCTTGTTCCAGGATGCGCGGGTCAGTGCCTCCCGGACCTCCCCCTGGGGAGGGACGGCTCTCCCTCCCCGGGGTGGACGTCGGGGGCCTGTCCCCTCCTGTGCGTCAGGTCGGCCAGAACAACGGCTGACCAGGACCGACTCCGCGTCGGCCCTGGTCAGGAGCGCAGGACAGAGATCAGCAACCGGTGCTGCTGGTGACCGTGGTGTCCCCGTAGTAGGCGATCTCCAGACCGTTGAGCACCGCGCGGACCACGGTGCCGTCGACGATCTGCTCGTAGTGCAGGTGGGGCCCGGTCGAGCCACCGGTACTGCCGACGGTGCCGATGACGGTTCCGGTACTCACGGAGTCACCGACCGAGGCCGACTGGGTCTGCAGGTGGGCGTAGAGGGTGGAGACCCCGCTGCCGTGGTCGATGACGATGTATCTGCCGTAGCTCTCGTCGCCCAGGTCCTCGACCGTGGTCACGGTCCCGGCGGCGCTGGAGCGCACGTTCTGGCCCTGCGCGTCCGAACGCTGGAAGTCGACGGCCAGCTGGGGATGGTGATTGGTGCGGGTATTGGCGTTCCAGACCTGGCCGCAGTCGAAGGGGGTGCGCAGATTGACCGAAGCGGCCGACCGTTCGTCGGCGACCGCGCCGACCGGCGCCAGTACCGACAGGAGCAGGGCCGTGGCCAGGAGGATTCCGAGTTTCCTCAGGAGGGATGGGGGACGGCGAAGTCTCATGGGTGTCCTTTCCTCGCAAGAGCGGGGGCGCGAGAACTTCGCGGCCTGGATACCCGCAGAAGCCGCCCCGACTCGACCCCAGAGCCCTCTGTGCCCCTCCTTTCTCAGGCGTGGCGCTGTGCAGCTGAAATGCGCTCACACCAGAAGAAAAAGGAACGCGATTCCGCGGGAGACGCCATGCACTCCGCAGCGCGAGGCCGTCATCCAGCGTGGCTCCGAACCGACCGCAGGCCGAAACTTTTCGGAATCCTGAACTGGACTAGGCCAGCTACTTTCATCGAAACCGACCTTTGTGTCACCCACTCGCGACCGGAAAACGCACTGAACTGCGCAGATCTTCACTTAATGGCGGTTAATTTTCCGAAAATATTCCGGAAATTATTGACAACATGATGGGAACGCTCAACGATGGTCCTCCACGGCAACCCGCCTACCCCGCCGCGTCGCACAACACCGACCCGCGGGTGACCGCTCCCCCGGCCACCCGCGGGCTCCTGAGCGTGCCACGCCGCCTGGCCCCCACCAGGCCCCGCATGGAGGAGACAAGTCCATGGAACACACCCCCGCCCACTCCATCAGCCGCAGAACCCTCATCGGCGGCGCCAGCACGTTGGCGCTGGTCACACCCATGCTGATGCTGCCCGGTACCGCCCACGCCCAGACCCTCACCGAGAACGAGACCGGCACCCACGACGGCTTCTTCTACTCGTTCTGGACCGACGGCGGCGGCTCGGTCTCGATGACCCTGGGCTCCGGCGGCAGCTACAGCACCTCCTGGACCGACACCGGAAACTTCGTCTGCGGCAAGGGCTGGAGCACCGGCGGCCGTAGGAGCGTCAACTACTCCGGCAGCTTCAGCCCGTCCGGCAACGGCTACCTGTGCCTCTACGGTTGGACGTCCGACCCGCTCGTGGAGTACTACGTCGTCGACAACTTCGGCACCTACCGCCCCGAAGGGGACGACATGGGCACGATGGAGAGCGACGGCGGTACGTACGACATGTACCGCACGATGCGCTACGACGCTCCGTCCGTCGAGGGTGACGCGACCTTCCCCCAGTACTGGAGCGTCCGCCAGTCGCCGCGCACGGGCGGCACCATCACCAGCGGCAACCACTTCGACGCGTGGACCGACGCCGGCTTGGAACTGGGCAGCTTCAGCCATTACATGATCCTCGCGACCGAGGGCTACGAAAGCAGCGGGAGCTCCGACCTGACCGTGAGCGGATAACTCCACTACGGCCGACGGCTCCCCTCCGGAGCATCTGACCCGGCATACAGAACACCTCGCCCGTGGCGCGGCGGCGCACAGCCGCCGCGCCACACGTGTGCGACAGCCCCGACCGATGATTCTCCCCGCCGCTCCGAGTCAGTCCAGGGAAACAGCCCACCCCTGATTCTGGAGCCGACCATGACCAGGCAGCAAGTGCCCCGTACCGCCACCGCTGGCCCCGGGCGGGGCCTCAACATCACCCTGTGGGTACTGCAGGTCCTGCTCGCGGTGTTCTTCGCCGGGGCGAGCGCCCTGCCCAAACTGATCGCCCACCCGTCCGCGGAGCCGACCTTCGACGCGATCGGCTACGGGGACTGGTTCATGTACCTCATCGGCGCGCTGGAGCTGGCCGGTGCCATCGGCCTGCTGATCCCGCTGCTCTCCGGGTTCACCGCCCTCGCCTTCATCGCCCTGATGGTGGGCGCCTTCGTCTACGAGGTCACCGTAATCGGCGCCGGGGTCTGGTTCACCCCGGTCATCCTCATCGTCCTGTTCGCCTTCATCGCCTGGGGCCGCTGGGACCGGACCGTCGCGCTCTTCAGCTGGTTGAGCGGGAGTCGTCGCTGAACCGGTGGGTTGGTTCGCCTCCGAGGAGACCCGACCCCTTGTGGGGCGGGGACCTTCGTCTCTCCCCTGTGCGTGTCAACGCACCAGCCCGGTGAGGACGCCGCGGATCATGCGCTCGAAGACGGCGTCGGGCTCGTCGTCCGGTTCCTGTGCCACGGCCACGGCTTCGGCCAGGAACGGGTGCCGACCGTCCGCGGCCGTCTTCGCGAGAAAGGCGGCGTGTGCGGCCTGCCGGTCGGTGGGTGAGTTCCGCCGGTCGATCTCGGTCCGGGCGAACAGGGTCACCAGGCCGTTCAGCAGCCCGAAGGTCTCCAGCCGGGCCCGCTGCGACAGCGTTGTGGGGGCCATCGCCTGGAGCGCGTACTCGACGAGGTCGGCACCCCTGGGGCCGATCCGGCCGGGTTCCGGGGGCAGGTCCAGCAACCAGGGGTGGGCGAGGTGCACGGCCTTGGACCGTCGAGCGAAGCCGGTCAGGTCTGCTACCGGGTCGCCACTGAGCGGTACGGTCACGTCGATCTCCGCGGCGACGCTGTCCGCCATCAGGTCCAGGAGTTCGGCCCGGGTGGCGACGTAGCGGTAGAGGGACGAGGGGCCCGTGCCGAGCCGCGACGCCACCTGGCGCATCGACACGGACGCCAGGCCGCCCTCGTCCGCCAGGGTGACGGCGACCCCCGTGATCTGGTCGCGGTCGCGTTCGGGCGCCGGCCCCCGCTCTCCTCGTCGGCGGCGTTCCCACACGGTCACCGGCTCGTCGGCCACAGAACCCTCCGTCACTTCCCTCCGGATGCGCCACCCATCCTCATCCGGGAACAGTAGTCGCAGTATCGGTGGTCGGCACACCGGAGCGGTACTCCCGCAAGGCAGCGGACAGTGACCCTCACGTGGCCTGCGGTTCGTCGAAGTAGTGCACCTCCTCGCGCACGAGGCTGCCGTCCCGCACGGTGAGGAGGCTGATCTTGGTGGTCGTGCCGCGCACACCGGTCGGCAGGTGGGTCTCGTCGAAGGTGAAGCGCAGGGCGAACTGGTTCTCGGCCAGGAACGGGCCCTCGATGTGCACGGCGTGGAACTCGTAGTCCGCCCCCAGCCTCTCGGCGTTGGCCAGGATGTCGTCGGTCCCGCGCACTTCGACGGGTGCGCCGCCGGTCTCGAGCGGTGCCACCCGCACCATCTCCGGCGCCATGAGGCGCAGGGCGTCCCCGATCTCCGCCTCGCCTTCGAAGGCTGCCTTGTAGCGGTAGGCGAGCTGCGCGGTCGTGAGGGGGCGGAATTCGTCCACGTGGTCGTCCACCCATGAACGGAAGGTGCGCCCCGGGTTCCCGGTCACCTGCCGGACCCCCGGCCGGACCGGTTCGGGGTTCTCGACCAGGGTCTCCCAGTAGCGCAGTGCCACGTCGACGAAGGCCTCGTCACCGATGGCGGCGAGGGTCTCCTCCCGGGCCTCCGTCACCGGCTGCTCCTCCCAGCGCACCGGGCGTCCGACCGCCTCCCCGATCACGCGCACCTGTTCGGCCTGGGTGAGGACCTCGGGACCGGTGATGTCGTACACGGCGCCGAGGTGTCCCTGCTCTGCCAGTACCCGCGCTGCCACCTCCCCGACGTCCCGTTCGTGGATCAGGGTGCGTCCGGCTCGGCCGAAGGGGGCCCGGACCACGCCGTCCAAGCGGATCTGGTCGGCCCACTGGAAGGCGTTGGCGGCGAGTCCGCCCACGCGCAGGAAGGTCCATTCCAGGCCGGAGGCCTGGATCAGTGCCTCGATCTGGCCCCACACGCCGTTCTCCTCGGGGGTGGCGTCGTCGGTGACCGAGAGGGAGGAGAAGTAGACGACGCGCCGCGCGTGCCGGGCGATGACCTTCACGGCCTCGTCGGCTCCGTCGGCGGAGTACCAGGGCCAGAGGAGGAAGACGGTGTCCACGCCCTCGAGCGCGGGCTGGAGGGTTTCGGGTGCGGAGAGGTCACCGCCGAATACCTCGACCCCGGCGGGTGCGTTCGCGGTCTCGGGGGTGCGTGTGAGGACGCGGACCCGGGCGCCGCTCGTGTGCAGTTCGGGGACGAGGTGGCGGCCGACGTTGCCGGTGGCTCCGGTGACCAGGATCGTGTCTTGCCGTGTCATGGTGTGCTCCGTCCGAGACGTGGTCGTCCGGCACCGGTGCGGTGTGCCGGGGTGACTCACCAGCATGCGACCTAAACATTAGTTGAGGTCAACCCCCGGAGCGGTGAGCCCAACCCGACAGGCAGCATCAGGGCTTGCGGGCCACCGCGCACAGCTCCGCGATGTCGCGGACAGCGCCCACGTCCACGGGCTCCGGGCGCCAGCGGGTGCAGGCCACGATGCCCGGCTCGACCGGCTCCAGGCCGTCGAAGAACGCCCGGATCTCCTCCGGGGCGCGCAGGTTGTAGGGCAGCGGAGCATTCTCGTTGTACTGCCGGTGCGCTTCAACGGCGGACTGGTCGGTGTCGGTGCCGTCGGCCAGCGCGAGGTAACTGCCGGACGGCAGCGCGGCCATGAGCTCGGTGACGATCCGGCGCGCGGACTCGTGGTCGGGCAGGTGCCCCAGGATCCCCATCAGGATCAGCGCCACCGGCCGACCGAAGTCCAGGGTCCGCCGGGCCTCCGCCAGCAGCCGCTGAGGGTCGCGGAGGTCGGCGTCCACGTAGTCGGTCACGCCCTCAGAAGTACTGGTCAGCAGAGCCCGCCCGTGTGTGAGCACCAAGGGGTCGTTGTCCACGTACACCACGCGCGCGTCGGGCGCCACCCGCTGGGCCACCTCGTGCGTGTTGTCGGCGGTGGGCAGGCCCGTGCCGACGTCGAGGAACTGCCGGATGCCCGCCTCCCCCGCGAGGTAGGTGACGGCGCGCCCCAGGAAGGCCCGCTGGAGGCGGGCGATCTCGACGATGTCGGGGAAGACCTCTTTGACCTGGTCTCCCACCGAACGGTCGGCCGGATAGTTGTCCTTGCCGCCAAGCCAGTAGTTCCACACCCGCGCGGAGTGGAGGACACCGGTATCTATCCGGCGGTCGGCGGGGGGATCCGCGGGTGACATCAAGTGCTCCTTGTCAGCGCTGTCCGTACGCCCGCAATCCTAGGCACACGGGCTTCGAAGCTCCCCCACGGTCCACCGATGGGACTCGAACCCCCCAAATCCCATGGTGTGACTGTTGACACACGCCTTCACCTCGATACACACTCAATATATTCAAAGTACATCGAGACGTGAGGGCAGGACGGCATGGCGGGTGGCTCGAGGACCAAGGCGGACTACGCCTACCGGGTGCTTCGACAGATGATCGTCACCGGGAAGGTTCCGGCTGGCCAGCCCATCGAGGAATCCGAATTCGTCGCGATCATCGAGGTCGGGCGCACACCGATCCGGGAATCACTCAAGCGCCTCGCCCAGGAGCAGTTCATCCGCTGGCCCGCCCACCGGACGCCCTACGTCAGCAGCCTGTCCCTCGAAGACGTCCACAGGCTCTACGAATCCCGCATGGTCATGGAGGTTCCGGCAGCGGTGCTGGCCGCCTCCCGTGCCACACCCGATCAGCACCGGATGGTCCAGGAGCGCTTCGAGGAGTTGCAGCACGCGACGGAGGAGGGCGACGTGTACGAAAGCATCGAAGCCGACCACGCCCTGCACATCGCCATCACCCGGGGATCCAACAACAAGTTCCTCACCGAGGCCGTCGACCGGCTCAACTGCAGTTCCCTCCGCCTCTGGTACGTCGCCCACGAGCGCAGCGGCCTGGCGACCGTCGCCCAGCACCACGAGGACCTGATCAACGCGCTCTACGCGGGCGACCCGGACAGGACCGAGCAGGCCGTGCGCCACCACATCCGCACGTCCTACGAACGCCAGATCAGCCTCCACCTGGACGGACTCTCCGCGCTCCCGACGAGCAGCAGCCAACTCTCGCGCGATCTGCCCTTCGACGGGTAGGGATCAAAGGAATCCATTCGTCATGCACAAGAAGCGAACGCCGTCCTTGCCGTACACCTGCGCGGCGACGGCGAGCCTGTCAGTACTGATCCTCTCCTCGTGCGGAACACAGGAGGAGGTCGAGGACTCCAGCACCAGCGGCCAGATCACTGTCCTGGGCTACTCGGGCGTTGTGGAGGACAACTACACCGAGGCCGTCATCGAGCCCTTCATGGAGGAGTACCCCGACATCGAGGTGGACTACGTGCCCGGCGCCTCGGCCGCGGAAATGCTCGGCACCCTGCGCAGCGAACAGTCCAACCCCACCAACGACGTCGCCATCTTCGACATCTCCATCGCCAACACCGCGAACGACGAGGGGATCTTCGAGGAGCTCGACCCCGAGCTGGTCCCCAATATGGAGGACATCGGGGAGTCCGAATCGGAGATCGAGGGGAACTTCGGCCCGCCGGTCACCAACGACAACCTCGTGCTCATCTACAACCAAGAGGAGCTCGACCAGGAGCCGACCTCCTGGGACGAACTCTGGAACGAGGAGTACAGCGGCGACGTGGTCATCGAGGCGGCCCCGGACCTGCAGGGCATCGGCCTCATGGTGCTCCTCAGCGAACTCGAGGGCGCCGACTACCAGGAGACCATCGACCCCGGTATCTCCCGGCTGGCCGAACTCGCGCCGGCCGTGCAGTCGTGGACCCCGAGCCCGGACGCCTACACCATGGTCAACGACGGCACGGGAAGCATCGGCATCGGTTGGAACGCGCGCGGCCAGTACTTCTCCGAGGAGCCTGACTCGAACCTGGGCGTCGTCACGCCCGAAGAGGGCAGCCTCGCCCAGACCAACTCCATCAACCTGGTGAGTGAGTCGGAGTCGCCCCTGGCGGCACAGACCTTCATCGACTACGCCCTGAGCCCCGAGGCACAGCAGTCGTTCAGCGAGGCCATGTACTACGCGCCGACCAACGAAGAGGTCCAGCTGTCCGAGGACGTGGCGGAGCGTACGGCCGAGACACCCGAGCGCGTGGAGCGGGCGATCGAGGTGGACTGGAACTACATCGCCGAGCACAACGAAGAGTGGACCGAAGTGTGGCGCCGCGAAATCCTCGGAGGCTGAGATGGGTCCAGCGACCAACGGTGACACCCACGAACAGCGCGCGGACCACCTGCGCCTGGCAGACCTGACCAAGACCTACCCCGGGCAGTCGGTCCCCGCGGTCGACAACGTGTCCCTCTCCCTGGAGCGGGGCAAGCTGCTCGCCCTGCTCGGTCCGTCCGGATGCGGCAAGACCACCATGCTCCGGATGATCGCCGGGCTCATCCAGGCCACGAGCGGCCGGGTCGAGGTCAACGGCGCCGACGTCACCGAGGTGCCGGTCCACCGCCGGGGCATGGGCATGGTCTTTCAGTCCTACGCCCTGTTCCCGCACCTGGACGTCTCCCGCAACGTGGCCTTCGGGTTGGAGATGCGCAAGATTCCCAAACCGGAGCGCTTGGAGCGCGTGCGGAACGCCTTGGACATGGTGCAGCTCGGACACCTCGGCAACCGCCGGGTCAGGGAGCTCTCCGGCGGTCAGCAGCAGCGCGTCGCCCTCGCCCGGGCCCTGGTCGTCGAACCGGCGGCGCTGCTGCTGGACGAGCCGCTGTCGAACCTGGACGCCAAGCTCCGGGACGCGATGCGCAGTGAGATCCGCTCGATCGTCCACCGGTTGGGCGTGACCACGGTGTTCGTCACGCACGACCAGGACGAGGCGCTCTCGATGGCCGACGTGATCGCCGTGATGAGCGAGGGCAAGGTCGAGCAGGTGGGTTCGCCCGAGCAGATCTACGAGCGGCCCGCCAACCGCTTCGTCGCCGACTTCATCGGCCGGGCCAACCTGCTGACCGGCAAGATCACCGAGCGGGCCTCACAGACCGCCACCGTGGACGTGCCCGGGGTGGGGTCCGTACGGGCCACGCACCCCCGGGTGTCGGGACTCACGCCCGGTCAGAGCGTCACCGTGCTCGTCCGCCCGCACCACGTGGCCGCGACCTCCGAACCGGCTTCGGGAGAGGGAAGCCACCTGCGCGGGCGGGTCACCGACCGCTCCTACCGGGGCGAGATCCTCTCCTACACCATCGCCGTCGGCGACCGTGAGATCACCGCCGAGTCCCTGACCGGGATCGGCGGGAGCACCTTCGCGAACGGAGCCGAGGTGGACGTCGTGTGGGACCCGCTCGACGCACTGATCCTCGGCGAAGGGGCCGACGACGCCTCCCTGGACCTCGGAGCGGCCGTCAACCACTGACGCCTCCCCCGGCCGGGGCGCCAAGCCAGCAGTATCCGCGTGCCCGGTACCGGAACAGCTCCCCGGACACAGTCCGGTACGAGAACGCCGAGGCCTCCGCACCCGCGAACCCTGCGCGAGAACCGTTCTCGGCGCAAGTGCCCAACGAAAGGAACGTGCACCGTGCCCATCGTCATCAACACCTCCGCCCCTGAGCTACCGACAGGCCTGGCGGAGGCCGTAGCAGACATCGATCCGCCCACGCTGGGCCACTTCCTGGAGGAGGGATTCTGTGACTCCCGGATCTCCCGGCAAGCCGGCAGCGGGATGCTCGTGGGGCGCGCCGTCACCGTGCGCATCACCGCCACGGACTCGACGCTCGTGCACAAGGCGACCTCGCTGCTGGGCCCGGGAGACGTGATGGTGGTGGACACCGGCGGGGACGAGCTGCACGCACCGGTCGGCGGGGTGGTGGGCAACGCCGTGAGCGCGTCGGGGGCGCACGGCGTGGTCGTCGACGGGGTCTGCACCGACCGCGAGGCGCTCGCCGAGACCAAGCTCAAGGTCTACGCGAAGGGCACCTCCGTGCTGACCACCAAACTGCACGGCATCAACGCGGGGGGCATCAACGTACCCGTCTCCTGCGGCGGTGTCGCCGTGCGCCCCGGTGACATCGTCATCGGCGACGACAACGGGCTCATCATCGCCGATCCGGAGCAGCTGCGGTCCGTGCTCGACGCCGCCAGGTCCTCGGACGCGAACGAGCCGGAACTCCTGCGCCGCATCCACGCCGGGGAGAAGCTCCCGGCCCTGTCCGCCGCGGACGCCCTGCTCGCCAAACTCGATATCACGACCTGAGGAGCCGGTCATGGCGCTCGCCGACACCATCGAGGATGTGCGCCCGAGGCGCTCCCGCCCGCGCGCCTCCATGCCGTTGGTGCTGCTCCTGCCCGGACTGTTCGGTCTGGCGATCTCCTTCGTCATCCCGCTGCTGTGGGTGGCCCGCATGTCCCTGAACGAGGGCGGGGCGGCCGGAGCCATCGTCGAGACCGTCACCCTGGACACCTATGTCGCCGCACTGACCGACAGTTTCACGTGGCAGGTCACGTTCAACACGCTGTACATGGGCGTACTCGTCACCGTGCTGACCCTGGTCCTCGCCTATCCCGTGGCCCTGTTCCTGGTCAGGACACCGTCGAGGTTCCGCGGGCTGCTGCTGGCCCTGGCCGTCGCGCCCCTGCTGACCAGTCAGGTGGTCCGGACCTACGGGTGGATGGTGCTCCTGGGCAACGACGGGGTGGTGAACCAGTTCCTTCTGGGAACCGGCCTGACGAGTACGCACCTGCAGCTGTCGAACAACTTCACGGGTGTGGTGATCGCGCTGGTGGAGATCCTGATGCCCTACGCCATCCTGGTCATGGTCGCGGGCTTCGGCAGTATCTCCGTGGACCTGGAGCAGGCTGCCGGGTCCCTCGGAGCGAACCGCTGGCAGACCTTCTGGCGGATCACGTTCCCGCTGTCGCTGCCCGCGGTCCTCACCGCCGGGCTCCTGGTGTTCGTGCTGGCCATCAGCTCGTTCGTCACACCGTCGCTCATGGGCGGCGGACGGGTCTTCGTGCTGGCGACCGAGATCTACTCCCACGCCATGCAGACGCTCAACTGGCCGATGGCGGCGGCCATGTCCATGATCCTTCTGGCGGTGTTCTCGCTGCTGATCAGTATCTACCTTCGCGTAGTCCGGCGCTTCGAGCACTGAGGGAGCAGGTGAAGACACATGTCGGATACCGCGATCACACCCGATCGCCCCAGAGAACGAGCCGTCCCGCCGAGGCCCCGGCGGATTCCGCTGTGGATCCCCCGCACCGTGTGGCGAGCGGTCATCTTCCTGCTGTACCTGTTCCTCCTCGCGCCGGTGATCGTCGTCTTCGTCATCTCCTTCGACACCCAGACCTATCTCGGGTTCCCACCGGAGGGGTTCACACTCGAGTGGTACGCGGCGCTGGCGGACAACCAGAACTTCATGCGGGGGCTGCAGGTCAGCCTCATCGTGGGCGCTTGCACCGCGCTGGTCGCGACCCTGATCGGGGTACCCGCGTCACTCGCGCTGGCGCGCCACCGGTTCCGCGGGAACAACCTGGTCTCGGGCCTCTTCCTGGCGCCGCTCCTGGTTCCGACGGTCGTCCTGGGCCTGGCGCTCCTGCTCGCGCTGACACCGTTCGGCCTCACCGGGAGCTATCCGGGGCTGGTGATCTCCCACCTGGCCATCACGATCCCCTACGTCATCCGGACCACGATGATCGCGCTCTCCTCCGCGGACATGTCGTGTGAGGAGGCGGCCAGGGTCCTGGGAGCGGACTCGTGGACGACCTTCCGCAGGATCACGCTCCCCTTGGCCGCGCCGGGGATCCTCGCGGGCGCGGCGATCGCCTTCATCATCTCCTTCGACGAGGCGGTGATCGCGCTGTTCGTCGTGGGTCCGGAGGCGACCACGCTGCCGGTGGAGATCTTCCGGTACGTGGAGCAGCGGACGGATCCCCAGATCGCCGCGATCTCCGTGGTCGTCATCTGTATCTCCATCGTCTTCGTCGTCCTCATCGAGCGCCTTCTCGGGCTCAAGAGAGCCCTGCGCTGAAGCCAGCCAACCCACAGGGAGACCCGTCATGATCGTCACCGTCGGACAGTTCAACGCGACCACGGACAAGGCAGCCAACATCAGCGCGGCCACCGACCTGATCGAGCAGGCCGCGCAGCAGGGGTCATCCCTGGTCGTCCTGCCCGAGAACGCGATGTGGTCCGATCCCGATGTCGACGCCGACGCCGAAGGAGCGGCGGAGAGCATCGACGGCCCCTTCGCGACAGCGATCGCACGGCAGGCCAGAGCGAGCGGCATCACGGTCGTCGTCGGCATGACGGAGGCCCAGGGCGCCGCCGGGGGCCGGCCTTCGAACACCGTCTTCGTCGTCGACCCGAACGGCTCCCTCCAAGGTGCCTATCACAAGGTCCACCTCTACGACGCCTTCGGTTACCGGGAGTCGGACCGGATCAGGGCACACACGCCGGAGGCGGTGACGTTCACCCTGGGCGGGGTCACCTTCGGGGTCATGACCTGCTACGACGTCCGCTTTCCCGAGATGGCCCGCTTCCTGGTCGACGCGGGCGCGCAGGCGCTGATCGTCCCGGCGGCGTGGGCTGTGGGGCCTGCCAAGGAGGACCACTGGACGACGCTCACGCGTGCCCGGGCGATCGAGAACACCGTCTACGTCCTGGCCAGCGGCCAGACCGGGCCCACCTGCACCGGACGGAGCGCCGTCATCGACCCGATGGGCCACCTGGTGGCCTCCGCCGGCGAGAGTCCCGGTGTGGTGTCCGCGGTCCTGCACCCGGAGCGCGTCAAGGAGGTCCGGGCCAAGAACCCGAGTCTGGCCAACCGGAAGTTCTCCGTCGGCTACGGCTCCGCCGTTCCAGCCGCCGGCTGAGTCTCCTGCCCGTCCCCGGTGCGGCCCCGGTGAGGGGCCCGCGCCGGGTGCCCGCCCCTGCGGCGCGCTGGTCACGGCTTGTACGCCACACCGCAGTACTGGTCGGCCTCGGTGACCGCCCCCACCTCGGCCTGCTCCGGGCGCCAGAACGGAGCGGAGACCACGCCGGGTTCCAACAGCTCCAACCCGTCGAAGAAACCCGCGATCTCCTTGGGGGTGCGCAGGTGGTAGGGAATCGCCGCGGTCTCGTTCCAGCGGCGGGCGGCCTCGATCATCGGCTCGCTGGTCGCCGAGCCGTCGCACATGGCCAGGAAGCTCCCCTCGGGCAGCTCGTCCACGTAGGCCCGCACCGCAGCGTAGGCCTGCTCGTTGTCGGGGGTGTGCCCCATGGTGCCCAGGATGGTGAGGGCGATCGGCTTCGAGAAGTCCAGGTGCTCGCGGGCGGCGGACAGGACCGCGTCGGGCTGGTGCAGGTCGGCGTCGACGTAGTGCACCTGGCTCAGTCCGTCGCCGGTCAACAGGGCCCGGGCGTGGGCCAACACCATGGGGTCGTTGTCGACGTAGACCACGCGTGCCTCGGGGGCCACGGCGTGGGCGACCTCGTGGGTGTTGTTGTGGGTGGGCAACCCGGTACCGATGTCCAGGAACTGGCGGACGCCCTCCCGCTCGGCCAGGTGGGTGACGGCCCGGATGAGGAACTGCCGGTCGGCTCGGGCTGCGCTGACCATCTCGGGGTAGGCCTGGAGGACGTAGTCGCCGACCTCGCGGTCCACCGGATAGTTGTCCTTGCCTCCCTGCCAGTAGTTCCACACCCGGGCCGAGTGGGCCTTGGTGGTGTCGATCTCGGGGAGTTCCTGAGCCATAGGGGGTGCCTCTTCGCTTGGGGAGCGTGTGTCCGTATTCTTGCGTTCCCTCCGGTCTCGGGCAAGCCGCAAGCCCCGCCGGACAGGGCCTGAGGCAGCCGGTGGGAGGAATCCGCGGCCGGTCCGGGCGGATCAGCCGAACACCGGGCGCAGGCGCTCGGCCAGCAACCGGTAGGTGTCCAGGCCCTGGGCGTAGACCCGCGCGTTGGCGGGGTCGGGGCGTACCGGGGCACCGGTGGACTGCCACTCCTGGGCCGTGCGGCCGATGTCGGTGACGTGCCCCGTCGCCGCGGCGGCGATGAGCGCGTCCCCGAGCACGCCGCACTCCTGGCGCCGGGCCGGCCGCCAGGTCGCGTTCACGACGTCCGCCTTGATCCTGTTCCACAGTCCCGACCGCGCCCCGCCGCCCACCGCGCGGGCCTCGGTCACCGGTGAGCCCGTGCTCTCCTTCACCAGCCGCGCCCAGGCCGCGTATTCGTAGGCCACCCCCTCCAACAGCGCACGGTACAGGTGCGCCGTCGTGTGCCCGGAGGTCAGTCCGATCCAGGCGCCGCGCACGTTCGGTTCGGGGGGCAGGACGCGGCCCTGCACGTGCGGGTACCACAGCAGCCCGTCGGCTCCGGCGGCCACCTGCTCGGCCCGGTCGTCGAGGTCGGCGTAGGCGGGCACCGCTCCGCCGGCGGCGGCGACCTCGTCGCGGAACCAGCGCAGCGCCAGCCCGCCGCCGTTGATGAAGGCCAGCGCGACGAACGACCCGGGTACGACCGAGCGCATGGTCATCATGGTGTGGTGCTCGGTGTCGGGGTGGAAGCCGTCGACGCACACGCCGAAGACACTCGCGGTCCCGGCAAGGTCGAAGGCCTGGCCCGGGTGGACCACTCCGGCGCCGAGCGCCGCCGCCGCGGTGTCGCCCGCCCCGGCGGCCACCGGTGTGCCCGGTGTCAGACCGGTGGCCGCGGCCGCCTTACTGGTGACCTCGCCGATGACCGAGGTGGGCGCGACGACGCGGGGCAGCTTTTCCGCGTCCGCGCCGAACAGGTCGACGAGTTCGGCCGACCACCGTCCCCGCGCGGTGTCGGCGAGGTTGGAGAAGTGCAGGTGGGTGTCGTCGACGTAGGCGTCGGCCCCCGGTAGCCCGGTCATGCGTCCGGCGACGTAGGCGCTGGGCACCACGAACCGGGCGATGTCGGCGAAGCGGTCCGGGCGGTGGCGCTGCCACCACAGTATCTTCGGGCCGTGCGAGTAGGTCGGTGGGCAGCCGGAGAGTTCGACCACCCGGGCGGCGTGTCGGCCCATGGACAGGATCTCGTCGGCGCAGCGGGTGTCCAGCCACGAGTCGTAGTGGGTTGCGGGGGTGAAGTCGGCGGTGACCGCGGCGATGCCGGCCATCTGCCCGGAGAACGCCACCCCGTCGGTCCGGCCGACGTTCCCGGCCGCGGTGAGGGCGGCGGCGATGGTGCGCTGCGCGGAGCCCTCGATGTCGTTCAGGTCCTGCTCGACCAGGCCGGGCCGGGGGTAGCGCAGCTGTACCTCCTCGAACGCCTCACCGAGGATGGCGCCTTGTTCGTCGACGACAGCTGCTTTGGTTCCCAGGGTACCGAGATCACACCCGACGAATACGGGCACGGTGCACTCCGATGTGTTGGGGTGGACGGGGTCGGTGGCCAGGTCGGTGGTGGCCGACCGGTTCGGTGTTCGCGGTGGTGCGGGCTCACGTGGCACGGTCCCGCGCCGGTTCGCCGGGGGCGACGGTCACGCGCCGCTCGCTTCCGGCGGCCAGCAGGTCCGGCACATCTGCCAGCGGGTGGCGGGCGTGCGGAAGCCGGCGCAGGTCGAGGCCGTCTGTGACCGCCCGTACCGCCTCGCGGTAGTCGGCGAGGGTCGATCCGGTGCTTCCCACCACGGTCAGATGGCGGTAGTGGACGAGGTTGGCGTCGAGGTCGGCGCCCCCTGGTGTACCCGCGAAGGCGTGCACGGCCCCGCCCGCCGCCACGCGTTCCAGAGCCCAGGACAGGGGCGCTGTGCCCGGCGGGGTGACCACGGCGACGCGGGGCCGTCCGCCCAGGACCTCGGCGAGCCGCTCGGCATCGCCGACCGGATCGGCCACGGCGTCCGCGCCGAGGTCGC
>NZ_BAAGZJ010000037.1:29419-69385 GCF_054778635.1 Nocardiopsis nanhaiensis | reverse complement strand
GGTCTCATTTCGAACCCGGTCGTTAAGTCTCCTTGCGCTGATGGTACTGCCCTGTGGTGGGGTGGGAGAGTAGGTCGCTGCCACGGTTTTTCTTTGGGGGGTTGTTCCTGCGGGGGCGACCCCCCTTTTTTTTGTGTCCACTTGTGAACATGTGAATGTGGGGCGCTTGTGGACAAGCCCACCGTCGTGTCCTGCGGCTTTGGTGATGGGTGGGCGGACCATGTCGTAAGCTGGAAGGAACGAGTACTATTCGGCGCTGCTACTGCCTAGGTGGCAGCGCTTTTGAGTGTTGACGGACGGGTTGGATGACTGACGACAGCCGATCGGGAGACCGCGAGGACTCCGGAGCAAACGACCACAGCGGTAACCGCTCCGGTGAGCCTGACGGTCGAGGGCATGGTGACGAGCCCCGCCCCCGGTCTGGCTACGGGGGCTCCCGCGACAACAGATCCCAAGAGGGCCGCCGCGACTTCCGCGGTGGTGACCGTCGCGGGGGTAGGCAGGGAGACCGTCGCGACGACCGTGGCGGGAACCGCGGGGGTTACCGCGGTGGTGACCGGGACCGTCGGGACGACCGGGGCGGCGATCGCCGTGGTGGCCGTGACTTCCGTGGTGATGACCGCCGCGGCGGTGGCCGTGGTGATGACCGTCGTGGTGGATACCAGGGAAAGCGTGACGGTCAGCGCGGAGGCTACCGCGGCCGTGACGACAGGCGTGGCGGTGGCCGCGACTTCGAGCGCAACGATCGCCGGGACGACCGCCGTCCTCCGCGTGAGGACCGGGACCCCGCGGACATCGCGCCGCCGTTGCCCGACGAGGCCAGCTACAACCAGCTGGACAAGGACACCAAGCGCGACCTGCACTCGCTGCCCAAGTCCCTCGCTGAGCTGGTCGGCAAGCACATCGTGGCCGCTGGCATGCTCGTAGACGAGGACCCGGAACGCGCCTACAAGCACGCCGTTTACGCCCGCCGCAAGGCATCCCGTCTGCCGAGCGTCCGCGAGGCATCCGGTATCGCCGCCTACACCGTGGGCAAGTGGCAGGAGGCGCTGTCCGACCTGCGTGCTGCACGCCGTATGAGCGGACGGGACACGTTCCTGGCGGTAATGGCGGACTGTGAGCGCGGTCTCGGCCGTCCCGAGCGGGCGCTCGAGGTCGCCAACGACCCCGCTGGTAAGAATCTGGACGCGGACGAGCGTATCGAGCTGCGCATCGTCGCCGCGGGGGCCCGCCGCGACATGGGTGATATCAAGGCTGCGCTGGCCGAGCTCCAGGTGCCGGAGCTGAAGGAGCGTCGGGCCCGTCCCTACGTGGCCCGGCTGTTCTACGCCTACGCCGATGTCCTGGAGGAGATCGGCCGCACCGAGGACGCCCGCGAGTACTTCGCGCGTGCCTCCTCCGTCGACCGCGATGGTGTGACCGACGCCGACGAGCGCCTCGCTGCCATCGAGGGTGTCGAGCTGGTGGACATCGATGTTGAGGACGGCATCGTCTGGACCGACGTCGAAGCGGATGCGGACGAAGCCGCCGCCGAGGCCGCCCCCGATCCGCGCGACCGGTCGGGTGGCCGAGAGCGGAGCGACGACCGTCCCCCGCGTGATGAACGTGGCCGGGGCGGCCGCGACGAACACCGCGGTGGCCGCGAGGGTCGGGACTGACCCGCTCAGAGCGCACTGACGACGCGTCGTCGGGCGGCTGGCCGCAGCTCGGCGGCGCGGTCGTGTACCTGGGCACACTCCCGGAAGAGTACGACTCCGTGGTGTGCCTGACCTTCTGTGCGCGGCGCCCCCTCATGGTCCGCAACCGGCGGAGGGCCTGGGAGTTCCCGGGAGGGCACCGGGAACCCGGTGAGGACCTGTACACCACTGCCCGACGCGAGGCACACGAAGAGGCCGGAGCCACCCTCGGTGACATCCGGCCCTTGGGGTACTACGTGCTGTCCGGCGGCCACACCACGGTGGTCACACACGCACCGGTGGTGCGCCTGGACCCCCTCAGCGGGGAGTTCGAGACCGTCGAGGTGCGAGCCTTCGACCGATTGCCCCCGGAGGAGGAGCTGTCCTGGGCGGACGGCCTGTACGCGCACCTGCTCGAAGTTCTCGGACTGCCCGGCGCGCGGGAGTGCTCCGGGGGCCCGGGCGGAAATCAGCGCCGTTTGACGTAGGTGCTCTCGGTTCCGGCCAGGGCGTAACCGATCCGGTTGTTGATGGCGAGCATCGGCTTGTTGGTCTCGTGGTTGCCGGTGTAGGCGTGCGTGAACCCCCGTGCCCGGGCACCGTGGAGCGCCGTGTTCTTGGCGTACCCGCCCAGGCCCCGGCCACGGTATTGCCGGAGGACCCCGGTCATCGCCGACTCCATCGGCCGGTCCCGGTCGGACACGTAGCAGGAGATGGCGACGGGAGCCCCGTCGACGAGCAGAGCGAGGCTGCTCTCCAGGTCGGCCAGCGGGTTTCCCCAGACGCTCTCCAGCCAGTCCTCGTGGGACACGAAGCCGAAGTCCACATCGCTGGGCTCGTCGGCGGAGGTCGCCTTGTCGATCTCGTAGAGCGGCCGCGGGCCTTCCGCGAACTCGGACCACCGGCGGGTCTCGACCCCTGCTGGCGCGGTCGGCGGGGCCGGGAGCCTGCTCAGAGCCATGCCCAGGATGTGGTGGTTCTCGGCGAGCTCGTAGCCCCCGCGGTCGAGGACCGCCTCGCGGAACCGCTCACCGCCGTTCTGGACACCCTCCTCCGCCGCGTCGGTGCGCAGAACCGTCGCGCCGTGCTCGACCAGATGGTGCTCCGACGCCGCGATCAACCGCTCCGCGAGGTCGCCGTCCCGGTGCGGAGCTGCCAGGGCACCCAGATACGTCCAACCCCTGCGCGGTCCGGTCTCTCCCGTGTACAGCCGGGACCGGACGTGCCCGACCAAGGACGCGCCCTCGACCGCCACGAAGTGCCGGTCGGTGAACATGGGCGGCGGATGGTCGAACCGCCACCGCATCATTTCCTCCGTGAGGACCAAGCAGGGGAAGGCCTCGTGGATGAGGGCCAAGGTCCGCGGTATGTCGGCTGCTCGCAGGGCACGAATCTGGGGCGTCATGCCGGGAGGCTACGCGCGGGGTGTCGGGGGCGCACGTGGTTTTTCTCCGCACGGCGCTCCGCCGTCCAACACCGAAGCGTCCAGGGCCGGAAAAGGGGATCAGGCCCGCTCCTCCGCGGCCTTCTTCTTCGCCTCGGCCTGCTCCTGGGCGAGCTTGTCCAGCCAGTGCACGATCCCGCCCACGTTGGCCTCCGGGCCGCTGAGCGTGTCCAGGACCGCCGCTGCCTCCGGTGAGGCCTCCGGCGGGAGCGGCTGGTACCGGGAGATCACCTTATCGCGCACCATCGCGATGGCGTGGTCCAGGTCCCCGCCGGTGTCCCGCGCGTCGCGGACGGTCTCCACCCACAAGCGGAGTTCGCTCTCGGCGCGGTCGATGGTCTCCGACACCGTGTCGACGGCTCCGAAGTGGGAGAACATGAGCCGCTGGGCGCCGATGTCGCCGAACAGGCGCAGGGTGCGCAGGCAGGCTTCCATGTCGAAGTCCGGGGGCGGGGTCGCCGGGCGCAGGTCCCCGGTGAGCGGGTTGTGGACACCGAGGGCGTCCCCGACGTACAGGTCGCCGGTCCCGCTGTCCACCAGCCCCATGTGGTGCTTGGCGTGCCCGGGGGCGTAGTGCGACACCAGCTTGCGTCCGGCGCCGAGGTCGATCTCGCCGGACTCCGCCACCGAGCGGATGCGGGCGGCCTCAGTGGCTTGCATCTGCCCGAAGAGGCTGTCCAGGCGATCGCCCCACACCATCTTGGCGCTGGCCATCAGGCGGCTGGGGTCGGCCAGGTGCCGGGCGCCGCGCTCGTGCACGACGATCTCGGCGTTGGGGAACAGTGCCGCCATGTCGCCGGTGCCGCCGGCGTGGTCCAGGTGGATGTGGGTCACCACGATGGTCGCGAGGTCCTCGGGGGCCAGGCCGAGCCGGATGACGGCATCGCGCAGGACCGGTGCCGAACCGGCGGTGCCCACTTCGACGATGCAGGGCCGCTCGGTGCGGATGAGGTAGGCGGACACGACCCCCGGGTATCCGGCCAGCATCGTGTCGATGGCATAGATCTCGTTGCCCAGCGGGACGATCCCCTCGGGCAGACCGCTGACGTCCACGTCGTCGTGCACGGCAGGCACCCCTCTTCCTCAAGCGTCGTGCGGCCCGGGTCGGACCGAACCCGACTCTAGGACAAGGGTGTCATGGCTGTTCGTGGCGGGGTCCACCTTGTTGTCCACAGATTTCCAGTGGGGCTTTTCCAGCGGCGGAGGCCGGGGGATCCTGGAGTCAGCGCGCGCACACCAGGTCACTCTCACAGGGAAGGCCCCCGTGTTCACACCCGCTCTCTCCCACATCGTCGCCATGTCCCCGTCCCCTCGATCCGCTTCGCCCCGCCCCGAACGTTCCCGGAGCGCTGGCGGACCCCGGACCACGTCCTCCGGAACCACGTCCCGGCGAACCCCGCCCGAACCGCCGGAGCCCGCTACTCAGGTCCGGGAACAGCCGGACGGTCCCCCGGCCAAGAAGCGGCCCCGGAAGACCGGGCGGGCCGCGGGGGAGAAGGGCCGGACGGCTCCCCGGGAGCAGACCACGTCTGCGCCGACCGTAAGGAAGTCCTCGAAGAAGGCCCAGGGAAAGACCGCACCGCGCACCCCGGTCGACGGTGATCCGGTTCCGCGTTCCGGGGCCGCCGCTGATGGGGCGGGGAAGGGAACCACCGGGACGGCCGAAACCGGTGGGGAACGCGACCACGGCCACCTCAACGAGGTGGTCGCGGTCGGCCGGGTGACCGCCGCGCCGGCCGAGCGCGACCTCCCCAGCGGGGACCGGTTGGTGTTCTGGCGGATCTGCGTGGCCAGGCCGAGCGAGCCGCACCGCTCACGCCAGCGGGTCGACTCGCTGACCCTCGTCTCCTTCGACGCGGACACACAAGCCGCTGTGCGCGACTGGCGGATCGGTGACGTGGTCCGGGTGACCGGTGCGCTGCGCCGCCGCGTCTGGCGGGGATGGAGCGGCATCCGAAGCGTATTGGAAGTGGAGGTGGACTCCACCGCGCTGGTGCGCGGGGTGCAGCGGTGAGGGCACCGCTGCATCGAGGTTTACCAGCCCAGAGCTGTCAGGGCCTCCGTGACCGGGAGACCCGCAGGGTCGATCGAGTCGTCGGCCCAGACCGCCGTGCACAGGGCACGCAAGCCGTCCAGCCGGTCGCCGGTTCCGGACAGGCGTACCGCATCGGCCTCTGCGGTGACGGTCCACCCGCCGCACTCGGTGCGTGCGCCTTCTCCGCTTCCGTGGCGGACCGGGCCCGGGTGGGTCTCGTTCATCCCGGACACGTCCCAGGACAGGTAGCGGGGACGCTGGTGGGCGGGTGCGGCCAACAGGTCCTGCGGGGCCGCGACCCCGGACAGGACCAGGAGGCCGGCGGCGCCGTGCGTGGTGGCCCCCTCGATATCGGTGTCCAGCCGGTCTCCCACGATGAGAGGGCTGGTCGCGCCGGTACGCATCATCCCCTCCTCGTGCAGGGGACGCATCGGCTTGCCGGCGACCACCGGCTCCACCCCGGTGGCGTGGGCGATCACCCGGACGAAGGAGCCGTTGGCGGGGGTGACACCCCACTCGGTGGGTGCTGTGGCGTCGGTGTTGCTGGCCACATAGAACGCGCCGCGGGCGACCGCCAGTGTGCCCTGGTCGAGGAGGTCGCGGGCCATCGTGCGCGAGTAGCCGTGGAGCACGGCCACCACAGCGTCCGTGGCGACCGTGACGGGCCGCAGACCCATCCGGTGGACGGCCTGCCGCAGACCGGTGTCGCCGACCACCAGCACCTCCGAACCCTCCGGGTACCGGTCGGCGACCAGCCGTGCGGCGGCCTCGGCGGAGGTGACCACGTCCTCGGGGGCGGCGGGCACCCCCAGGTGGGTGAGGTGTTCGGCGATCCGGGCCGGGGTGCGCCCGGCGTTATTGGTCACGAAGGCGACCCGGGTGCCCGCGGCGCGAGCCTTGCCCACGGCTTCCGGGGCGGCGGGAACGGCCTTCGGGCCGATGTAGACGACCCCGTCCAGGTCCAGGAGCATCGCGTCGTGGAGCTCGTTGAGCGGGCGGGCGGCTGCCTGCAGCGACATGGCGGAAGGTCCGATTCCGTGCGGTGGGTGTGGTCGCCTCCAGGCTATGGCGCGCCGTCGGGCGACCGGTCCCGGGCGCCCCCGGGCCGGGTGTGCGCTGTGTCGCAGGGGCCGCGGCCCGGCGCTCCCGCGCCGCGGGTCACGGCAGGGACAGCTCAGGTGCTGCTCAGGGGTGGGCGGCGCTTCGCTGTTGGGGCCGGTGGGCGGTCATCCAGGAGACTGCGAAGGCGACGGCGTCGGGAAGGGAGAACAGGCGCGCGGTCGCGGCACCCACGGCACCGGCGGTCACGGCTCCGGTCGCTTCGAAGGCCGAACCAAGGGCCGGGAAGTCGGACTCGTCGAGGGCGGTACCGCTGAAGGTCACCCACGCCCGCTCGCCCTCAGGGGTACGGATCGCGCAGGAGGAGCGTTCGGTGGGCGGGTCCGACACGCGGTACTCGGCGAGGTGGAAGGCGGTGCAGGAGTCGTAACCGGTACCCAGCAGCAGCACGCGGGCGTCGGTCTCCTCGAGCCGGGCCAGGGGTGAGCGCTCACCCAGGGCCGATTCGAGGGGGTGCGGTGCCATGAGGGGGGCGGCGTCGGCGCCGAGCGCGGCGAAGGATGTCTGCGGGTGAGTGCTGCGCACGGCCCCCGGCCAGGTGCGCACCGCCTCCGGGATCCGGCCCATGTGGGCGCTCGGGGTCGTGTGCGGGTCGAAGGCCGGTGCCTGGGCTCGGATGGTGGCCCACCAGGACTCCGGGACCGGTGGGTTGCCCCAGCTCGAGGGGTCGCTGTTGTCCATGGTCTGGGTGGGGACCACGAGGGTTCCGGCCTCGCCGACCGTGTCCAGAAGGGAATGGACGACGGTTTCGGTGGCGCCGCACACCCAGCCCAGCGCACTGAGGGAGGTGTGGACCAGGAGGGTGTCGCCGGGCCTGACGCCCAGCCGGGCAAGGTCCTGCACCAGGGAGCTGCGGGTCCGGGGGCCGCCGAGGTCCTTCGGGTACGGGATCGGGGCGGGGGCGGGGTCCGTCACGGTGGCACTACTCCTGAGGGGGCGGGAAGGAACGGGGTGCCGTCATGCTCGCAGAGGCCCGGGTTCCGAAACCAGCGGGTTTCCGGAGCAACGGCGCACCGTTCCGGGAGTCCGGCGCATGGTACGTCGTCCCGGGTGCCCCAACACGCGGACGGTGCCCGGCACGGCCTCCGGAGCACCTCGGCACGCGGTCAGTCGAGGATGCGCATGACCAGGCCGGTACGGGGTTTGGGCCCGAACGACGTGGACTTGCGGGGGGTGAGCTCGCCCCGGTCGGCGACGGCGTAGACCTCGTCCACCAGCAGTGGCGGCACGATGACGGCGGTGCCCTTCTCGTTCCGGGCGGCGCAGACCGCTTCGCCCGGTGCGTCGTGCACCATGCGCACGCGGTCCTCCGGGAACCCCCACAGCGGCAGGAGCACCTTGTGCAGAGCCGCTGTGGACAGTCGGCGCCAGTCGGGGGAGTGGTCGGGCATCGCCCGCTCCAGTGCGTCCTCGCCGAAGCCGCTCACGAGGTGGGCATCTCCCCCGGGAGACACCAACAGCAGGGCCGGGGTGTCCACCTTGCTCAGGAGGTCCGGGTCGGGGCCCGGGACCGGTTCCACGGTGGCCACCGAGCGGGCGGCCGACAGAGCGGCACCGGTGTCCAGGCCTGGCAGGACCCGGTGGATCGCGCCGAGCTGGGGCGGGTGGGTGTCACTGTCCACGAGCAGGGCCAGCCCGCGGCGCCAACCGGGGTCGCTCTCCTCCCTGCGCAGACGCTGGTAGGCCGCGTAGCGGTGGTGTCCGTCGGCGATCATCGCGGAGCGCCCGGCCAGGTCGGCGGAGATCTCGCGCTGCAGGTCGGGGCTGGTGATCGCCCAGAGCCGGTGTTCGGCGCCGTCACGGGTGCGGGTGGAGACCACGGGGTCGTCCCGGTCTCCGGTGGTTTCGGTGGCGGTCGAGGCCGCTCCGCCCGCGCCCCGGTAGACGAGGAAGATCGGTTCGAGGTTGGCCCGCGCCGTGCCCATCAGGAGGAAGCGGTCCCGTACCGGAGGGTCGGCCACGTCTTCGTGGGGGCGCACGGCGGGCTCCGCCGCCTCGGGCCCCTCCTCCGGGAGCCCTAGGGAGCCGACCAGGCCCCGCTGGACCCGGCCGTCCGCGGTGACCTGTTCGTACACGTACAGCGCGGGGTCTCCGTCCAGTGCGAGTGCCCCGTCGGCGATCCAGCTGTGCAGGAGGTCTGCGGCGGCCAGGTAGCGCCGAGAGGCCGCGTCTTCGCCCGTCGTCGCCTGCCGGGACAGTTCGAAGGGCAGCGTGACCCTCGCCGCGTTGTGCGGGTCGGAGAGCTGGAGCTTCCGGGCTTCCTCCGCGTCGGGGATGTCGTAGGGCGGGGCCAGGAGCCGGGCTATGTCGGAGGCCCCGTCGATGAAGCGGTCGACGTCGGGAGCGGCGTAGCGCAGGCCGCGGAAGGGGGCCAGGTCGAGAGGTTGGCGAGGCATCCCAGCAAGGTACCCGCCGCCTGGCGGAACCGGTGCCCTCCGACGCGGCGTGCGGTCAGAGCACACGGCGTAGGCGCAGCATGTCGCTGATGCTGGCGTTGACCCGCAGCCGTCGGGTGAGGAGTGCCCTTGCCGGGTCCAGCCGGTCAGCCGCCAGGTCCGCGAGGTCGCTGCTGGAGACGGTGACGCGGACCTGCGGTTCGGGTGCCGGGGTGCCGATCGAACGCTGGGTGATGTCGGTGAGGCCGTCGACGGTTAGGCGCATGTCGAAGACGGTCGCCACGTCCGGGACGACCACACTCACGGTGCGTTCGACGATGTGTGCGCGGCGGCGTTCCACGGGTTGGGCGAGGATGCGCTCGTTCGCCTGGGAGATATCCGCCAGACACGCGTCGATGCTGCTCATGGGCATATGATGCCCCATTCGCCGGGCACTGGACGACAACCGGCCAAGCGGGCCAATGGGAACAAGGGCACGGATCGCCCCGGTGGTGGACGGTGCGAGTGGGAGCGGCTCCGCTGTTTGCGTGTCACGCGGGCTCCAACCCCGGTAGCGTTGGCGTCGACCCCCCCTGGAGCACCGAGGCCCCTCCCTCCCCTTGCTCCCCTTGCCCTTTTTCGTTCTTTTCCTCCTGCGGTCCCATCAAGGAGCACGTCATCATGGTCGTCGACGCGGTACGCACCTACCTGGACGCCGCCAATGGCCTCACCGAACTCTCCCGCAAGCAAGCCGTCGCGGCGGCCAAGACGCTGTTGCGGGCCAACGGATCGGGGGCCGCCGTGCCCCCTAGCTCGGACGGAGAGGGGCCGCCCCCGAGGGTGGGGCAGAGCATCCAGACCCTGGCGGGCGAGCTCATCGAGACCAGCCAGGCCAACCGGGCGGCCGTCGCCGATCTGGTAAGGGACGAGGTCAAGCAGGCCCTGGAACAGCTGGACGTGGTCCCCCGTGCCGAGTACGACCGGATGGCCCGCCGGGTCGCCGAGCTCGAGCGGCGGATGGCCGCCCGGCACGCCGTCGAACGGGTCCTGGCGCCCCGCGGCGGTGCCGCCTCGTCGCTGCCCGGGGTAGCGGAGGAGCTGACCGACGAGCGGACTGACGAAGCCGCTGCCCGGGTCGGCGAGCCCGACGACGAGGCCGTGTCGGGTGACGGTGCTGCTGACGAGACCGCCGCCAGTGCCGGACCGGGCGACACAGTAGGGGACTCGGAGGCCGCCAGCACGGCTGAGGACGGTGACGCGACGGGGGAGAGCGGCGACCACGAGGGCCAGGAACACGAGGGCCAGGAAACCGAACCCTCCGAGGAGGACGCGGCCAAGGCCCAGACCGCGAAACAGCCCGCCACCGCCAAGGCTTCGGCGTCCCGGGGCCAGGCCAAGACCGGAGCCAAAGCAGGGGCCAAGACCGCCACCAAGAACACGCGCTCGCGCTCCGCCGCCAAACGCACCACCAAGGGCAAGGGCACCAAGAAGTAGAGTCCACCGGGGACACCAGTCCACCGGGGAGACGAGGAGAACGGGGCATTCATGGACTCAGGCGAACAGGCCGAAGCGTTGGCGGAACAGACGCTCGGAGCGGCGCGGGAACGGCTGGCCAGCCTGGACGCGCTGCCCACCCACGAGCACGTCGCGGTCTTCGACACCCTCCACCAGGAGCTGTCCGGGGTACTGGGCGCGCTGGGGCAGAGTACGCAGAGTTCCCGATAACGGCCGGTATCCTAGGTGACCATGGCAAAACGTAGTCGGCTCGACGCGGAACTGGTCCGCCGCGGTCACGCACGCTCCCGGAGCCACGCGGCCGAGATCATCGAGAACGGTTTCGTCCGTGTGGCCGGCATGGTGGCATCCAAGGCCGCGACCCAGATCGGAACCGACCAGCCCATCGTGGTGCGCACCCCTCCGGAGGAGCCGTCCTACGTTTCCCGGGGGGCACACAAGCTCGTCGGCGCTCTCGACGCCTTCGGGCTGGACGTGTCCGGTCGGCACGCCCTGGACGCCGGCGCCTCCACCGGAGGGTTCACCGACGTACTTCTGCGCCGGGGCGCCGGACACGTCACGGCGGTCGACGTCGGGTACGGGCAGCTCGCCTGGCCGCTGCGCAGCAACGACCGGGTTCGCGTCATGGAGCGCGTGAACGTCCGGGAGCTCACCCCGGACCAGATCGACGGGCCCAGCCCCGACCTGGTGGTGGGTGACCTGTCGTTCATCTCCCTCAAGCTGGTCCTCGGGCCGCTGCGCGACTGTGCGGCCTCCGACGCGGACTTCGCGATGATGGTCAAACCCCAGTTCGAGGTCGGTAAGGCCCGCGTGGGTGCGGGCGGTGTGGTCCGCGAACCCGAGCTGCGCGCCGAGGCAGTCTCCGACGTGGCCGCCCACGCCCTCACCCTGGGACTGGGCGTGCTGGACGTGACCGCCAGCCCGCTTCCGGGCCCATCCGGGAACGTCGAGTACTTCCTGTGGATGCGCGCCGACGCACCGCCGCTGGACCCTGTCCAGCTCGAGAAGGCGGTCCAGGACGGCCCTTCCTGAGGGCGTGGCCTCCTGTCGTTGGAGTCCGATAACGTGACCCGGCCGGGCGCGGTCGAGTGCCCGGCCAGCACCAGGCTCCCTGTGGGGGAGTGAACGTAAGGGGACGGCGATGACCAGCGGACGCAGTGTTCTCCTGCTGGCCCATACCGGTCGGCCCGCCGCGGTGCGCAGCGCCGAGTTGGTCCACGAACGCCTCAGCCGGGCGGGGCTGACCGTACGCATGCTCAAGAGCGAGGTCGAAGGGCTGGAGGAGGCGGGTTGCACCCTGTCCCCGGTCGAGGCCGTCGAGGACGCCGACGCCGCCGAGGGCGTGGAACTCGTCATGGTGCTCGGCGGCGACGGAACCCTGCTCAGGGCCGCTGAGCTCGCCCGCCCGGCCGGTGCCCCGCTGCTCGGGGTCAACCTGGGGCACGTCGGCTTCCTGGCCGAGGCGGAACGCGAGGACCTGGGCGCCACCGTGCGCAGCGTCGTGAGCCGCGAATACGTCGTCGAGGAGCGCATGACCCTCGACGTGGCGGTGTTCAACGGCGGGCGGGGCGACGGCGCGCCCCCGGTCCGTTCCTGGGCCGTCAACGAGGCGACGCTGGAGAAGGCCGAGTCCCGCCGCATGCTGGAGATGGTCCTGGAGGTGGACGGGCGCCCCCTGTCCAGCTGGGGCTGTGACGGGGTGGTGTGCGCGACCCCCACCGGTTCGACCGCCCACGCCTTCTCCGCGGGCGGCCCGGTCGTGTGGCCGGATGTGGAAGCCCTGTTGGTTGTGCCGATCAGCGCGCACGCCCTGTTCGCGCGGCCGTTGGTGGTCGGTCCGGACGCCACGGTCGCACTGGAGGTGCTGCCCGAGACGACTCCGGGCGTGCTCTGGTGCGACGGACGGCGTATGGTCGAATTGCCCGCGGGAGCACGAATCGAGATCACCCGTGCCGATACGCCGGTCCGGCTGGCCCGGTTGCACCGTGCGCCGTTCACCGACCGGCTGGTGGCCAAGTTCGGCCTTCCGGTCGCCGGATGGCGGGGGCGGGCCGCGCACGGACGCTGAACCGGCGCCGTCGCACGCAGAGGGTGTCAACTATCAGGAGAGGGATCGGTGCTCGAAGAAGTCCGCATCCAAGGCCTCGGAGTCATTGACGAGGCCCTGTTGGAGCTGTCGCCGGGCCTGACCGTCGTCACCGGTGAGACCGGCGCGGGTAAGACCATGGTCGTCACCGGGCTGGGGCTGCTCTTCGGGGGACGCGCCGACCCGCAGCGGGTACGCCCCGGAGCCGACCGCGCCATGGTCGAGGGCAGGCTGACCGTTCCCGAGCGCGGCCGTGTGGCCGAGCGGGTACTGGAAGCCGGCGGCGACATCGACGACGAGGTCCTCATCCTCAACCGTGCGGTGTCGGCGGAGGGACGCTCCCGGGCCACCATCGGCGGCCGTTCTGCGCCGGTGAGCCTGCTCGCCTACCTCGCCGACGATCTGGTAGCGGTGCACGGCCAGTCCGACCAGCAGCGCCTGTTGCGCTCCGACCGCCAGCGCTCCTCGCTGGACCGGTTCGCCGGCGACGACCTGGCCAAGGCGATGAAGCGGTACTCCGTCGCCTACCGGCGCCACCGGGAGGTCTCCGCGGAACTGGAGGAGCTGGTCGAGCGGGCGCGCGAGCGCGCCCAGGAGGCCGACATGCTCCGGTTCGGGGTGGAGGAGATCGCCGAGGCCGAGCCGCAGTCGGGGGAGGACGCCGAGCTGCTGGCGGAGGAGACCCGGCTCGCCCACGCCGACGGTCTCCGTGTCGCGTCGACCACCGCGCACGAGGCACTGACCGGGGACCCGGCCGCGGCCGAGGTGCAAGCCGACGTGGCGGGGCTGCTGTCGGCCGCCCGCCAAGCCGTGGCGGCCGTGCGCGAGCACGATGCGGAGCTGGCCGCAATCGGGGACCGCCTGGACGAGGCGTCCTACATCCTCACCGACGCCGCCACCGAGCTCGCCTCCTACGCGGAGTCGGTCGATGCCGACCCGGCCCGTCTGGCCGCCATCCAGGAGCGCCGGGCGCTGCTGACCCAGCTCTCCCGCAAGTACGGCGAGACCACGGACGATGTTCTGGCCTGGGCCGAGAACGCCGCCAAGCGCCTGGCCGACCTGGACGGCGACGACGACCGCATCGAGGAGCTGCGCGCCGAGGCCGACGAGCTCTACACGCGGATGGACGAGGCGGCGACCCAGCTCACCGAGGTGCGTCAGACCGCGGCCGAGCGGTTCGGCTCGGCGGTCACCGAGGAGCTGACCGCGCTGGCCATGCCGCACGCGCGGGTGAGCGTACGCATCACCACGGGTGAGGAGTTCGGCCAGCACGGCCGCGACGAGGTGGAGCTGTTGTTGGCTCCGCACCCCAGTTCCCCGCCGCTGGCCCTGAACAAGGGCGCCTCCGGTGGTGAGCTCTCCCGGGTGATGCTGGCGATCGAGGTGGTCTTCGCTGGCGCGGACCCGGTCCCCACCTTCGTTTTCGACGAGGTGGACGCCGGAGTCGGTGGCAAGGCCGCGGTGGAGATCGGTCGGCGCCTGGCCCGGTTGGCCCAGCGCGCGCAGGTCATCGTGGTCACGCACCTGCCGCAGGTAGCTGCTTTCGCGGACGCGCACTTGGTTGTGGAGAAGTCCACCGAAGGGCTGGTCACGGAGAGCGGTGTCGTGCTGTTGGACCGCGGCGGGCGGGTCCGCGAGCTCTCGCGGATGCTCGCCGGGCTGGAGGACTCCGAGTTGGGCCGGGCCCATGCCGAGGAGCTGTTGACCAACGCCGACCCGGAGCGGGCCTACCCGGCCACGTAGACTCTCCCGGCGCTTTTTCGCGGTGTTCGCGCCGACCGGGCGCGGGCACCGTTGGCGGTTTGTCCCGAAAACGCCGATCGGACCGCTGCTGTGACCCTGGGTAAGTAAATTCTGACATTATGTCAGCGATGAAGGTATCGGATGCGCTCAGAGCCACCATGCGGTCGCGCCGGGCCCAGGGGGAGCTTCCCGCCGGGTTGGTCGCTCCCGTCCGCTCGGACCGCCGCACCAAGAACCTGACCAGGCGGCTGCGCCCCGGGGACATCGCCGTGATCGACCACGTCGACCTGGACCGGGTCAGCGCCGAGGCCCTTGTGGGGTCCGGGGTGTCGGCGGTGCTCAACGTCGCCCGCGGTATCAGCGGCCGCTATCCCAACCAGGGGCCAGAGATGATCGTGGCCGCCGGCATCCCCCTGGTGGACGACGTCGACCCCGAGGTCCTGACCCGGGTCCGGGACGGGGAGCGCCTGCGACTCGAAGGCGCCACCCTGTACCGGGGCCGGGAGATCGTGGCGCAGGGGGTCCTCCAGAGCAAGGACACGGTCGCCGTGGCCATGGCCGAAGCCCGCGCCGGGCTCGCCACCCAGCTGGAGGCCTTCGCGGCCAACACCATGACCTACCTGGAGCGTGAGCACGACCTGCTCCTGGACGGTGTCGGTATCCCGGTGGTCGGTACCGCCATGGAGGGCCGCCACGTCCTCGTCGTGGTACGCGGCTACCACCACCGCGAGGACATCGTCGCGCTCCGGCCGTACATCCGCGAGTTCCGACCGGTCATCATCGCGGTGGACGGCGGAGCGGACGCGGTGTTGGAGGCCGGGTACCGGCCCGACGTCATCGTCGGTGACTTCGACTCCGTCTCTGACCGGGCCCTGGCCAGCGGTGCCGAACTCGTGGTGCACGCCTACCGGGACGGGCGGGCACCGGGGTTCCAACGGCTCACCGACCTCGGCCACGAGACCGTGGTGTTCCCCGCCTCCGGGACCAGCGAGGACGCCGCGATGATGCTCGCCGACAGCTCCGGCGCCGACCTCATCGTGGCCGTCGGCACCCACGGCACGCTGGAGGAGTTCCTCGACAGGGGCCGCTCGGGCATGGCCAGTACCTTCCTCACCCGGCTCCGGGTCGGCGGGAAGCTGGTGGACGCCCAGGGAGTGAGCCGCCTCTACCGGTCCCGCATCTCCCCGTGGGCACTGTTCGGCCTGGTGGCCGCGTGCCTGCTCACCATCCTGGTCGCCGCCTACAGCTCGCCGGCCGGGCATGTCTACCTCACCTTTCTCACTGCGCGCTGGGACGCGTTCGCCTACTGGATGACGGGGCTCCTGTGATCGACTTCCGCTATCACCTCGTTTCCGTCGTGGCGGTCTTCCTGGCCCTCACGGTCGGGCTCGTCCTGGGCAGCACGGTGCTGCAGGACCCCCTGCTCAACACGCTCCGGTCCGAGAGCGCGGACCTACAGGGAGAGAGCGAGGACCTGCGCGAGGAGCGCGACGACGCCGAACGCCTCAACGCCGGTGCCGACCAATTGGCCGAGGCCGTGGCCGGAGACGTCCTGTCGGGCCGACTGAGCGACCTGGGCGTGGTGCTGGTCGCCGCACCCGGGGCCGACGAGGAGGCCGTGCGCGGGCTGGGCGTGCGCATCGAGGAAGCGGGCGGGGAGGCCGTCGGCCGCGTGTTCCTCGAGGACGCCATGCTGGACGGCGTCGGGTCCACTTTCGTCGACGAGCTCACGCTCCAGGTCTCGGGTAACCCTGCAGAGCTCTCCGGCAGCCCTTACGACAAGGCCGGAGCCGAACTCGGCCGGGCGCTCGCCACGGAGGACGACCGGGCCGACGGCGACGACGGGGGCGACGGCGCGGACGAGGGATCGGACGGTCAGGCGGACGGCGCCGACGACGCAGCCGACGACTCAGCAGACGACACCGAGGAAACCGACGCGGAGGGATCGGACCCCGAGCATGACGCGGGCGCCGTCCTGTCCGCCTTCCAGGAGGGCGGCCTGCTCGCCGTCGAGGGGTCACCCTCCCGGTCGGCCGATGCCCTGATCGTGGTGGCCCCCTCCCACACCCCCACGGGCGACCAGGAGACCGCCCACGGCATCCTGTCCGACCTCACCGCGGCACTGCACAGCCAGATCGGCCCGACCGTCTTGGCGGGGGACACCGCCTCGGCCGGGGACGGTGGACTGCTGGCCCAGGTCCGCGCCGAGGAGCCACCCTTCACTACCGTGGACGTGGTCGGTCGGCCCACCGGCGACGTGGCCGCGGTGCTCGCTCTCGCTGATGCCCTCGAAGGGCCCGGCGCCGCCTACGGCCTCGGCGAGGGTGTCTCCGGGTTCCTCCCCGATCCGCTGCCCGGCCCGGTCGAACCGTCCCCGGCGGCGCCCTGACCGTACTCGAACGCAGGAGGGTAACGCGGTGAACGGCAGGATCGCGCTGGTCGTCGGGACCGTCAGCGGTGGGGTGGGGCGCCATGTCCGGTCGCTGGGGGAGGGGTTGCTCCGGCGCGGATACCGGGTGGCGGTGCTCGGGCCGCCCTCCGTCGATCGGGAGCTCGGACTGTCATCGTCCGGGATGCGCTTCTCACCGGTCCAGATCGGCCCGGTGCCGTCCCTTGGCGACCCCGGCGCGCTGCTGCGGTTGCGTGCGCTGTTGCGCGGCGCCGACGTGGTGCACGCGCACGGAATGCACGCCGGGGCCCTGTGCGCGTTGGCGGGGACCCGGCCGCTGGTGGTCACGGCGCACAACGCCCCGCCCGCCGCTCCGGGGACGACGGGGGCGGTCTTCCCGCTGCTGGAGCGGATCGTGGCCCACCGGGCGGACATCGTTCTGGGGGTCTCCGGTGACCTGGTGCGCAGCCTGCGCGAGGCCGGCGCGCGCGATGCCCGGATGGCGGTGGTCGCCGCACCGGAGACGGGGCGGCCGCTGAAGGGCCGGGAGGACACCCGGGCGGACCTGGCCGTCCTTCCGGAGCGGCCGCTCCTGCTGTCGGTGGCGCGACTGGCGGAGCAGAAGGGGCTGGACATGCTGCTCCAGGCGGCACCGGTGATCGCCGACCGAGCACCCGAGCCGGTGGTGGCGATCGCGGGGGACGGACCCCTGTGGGGGGAGCTGCATGACACCGCGGCCGAGATGGACACCGACGTGCGCATGCTCGGGCACCGCACTGACGTCGCGGACCTGCTGGCGGCAGCGGACGTCTTCTGCCTGACCAGTCAGTGGGAGGGGGCCTCACTGGTGATCATGGAGGCGCTCCGCGCCGGGCTGCCCGTGGTCGCCACCAAGGTGGGAGGCATCCCCGACCTGTACGCGGGGACGGTCCTCATGGTGCCGCCCGGTGACCCGGACGCGTTCGCTGCGGCGGTAGGCCGGGTGCTGGACGATCCCGGACTCGCCGCCCGCCTGCGCGACCGCTCCCGTGAGGCGGCCCGTGGGCTGCCCAGCGAGGAGGACGCGGTGGAGGCGGCGTGCTCGGTGTACAAGTCCGTGGCCCGGTGGTGACAGCACCGCGTCCGGATATCCCCGCGGTCTGGTGGGTGTGTCCCGAAGGTGTGGTGACTACAACCGCGCGGGCGACTTCCTTGGAGGGGGTTTTACTGGCATGCTTGGGTCTGGTTCGGATCGCGTACGCTGTTCTCGTGCGCTTTTCGCGCCTGCTTCACCACGTGAGGGGAGTATCCCTGTCGCGGCGGCGCCGTCATCACGGAGTACATCGGCGTACTCCCGGTTCCGCCGGTTCACACCGTCAGAGTGTGAACGGGAGAGACCTCCGGTTAACCGCCGTGCCTGCATAACGCTCGCGCGCACCAACCGGAGGAGAGTCCGTCCGTGAACGTTCCCCTGTGGGTTTGGGCTGCCACGATCGCAGCCATGATCCTGATCCTGACGCTGGATCTGATCATCGTCGACCACCCGTGGAGCAAGAAGAAGGGTCCCAAGGAGTTCGGGATCCGCCAGGCCGCCTGGTGGGCCGCCTTCTACATCGGCATCGCCATCCTGTTCGGCATCGGAGTCATGTACTTCGGAAACGTCACCTCGGGTGCCGAGTACTTCGCCGGGTTCGTCACCGAGAAGAGCCTGAGCATCGACAACCTCTTCGTGTTCTACCTGCTGATGACCGCGTTCGCGGTCCCCAAGCGGTACCAGCACGAGGTCCTGCTCGTCGGTATCGTCCTCGCGATCATCATGCGCGGAATCTTCATCGTCCTGGGCGCCCAGGTCATCAACGCCTGGAGTGAGGTCTTCTACCTCTTCGGCGCCTTCCTCATCTACACCGGCTACAAGATCCTCCGGGACCACGTGAAGGGCGGCGACGAGGATAAGGACTTCACCCAGACGCCGGTCGTGCGCCTGGTCAAGCGCTTCTGGCCGGTGACGAAGGACTACCACGGCGCCAAGCTGACCGTGAAGCTCGACGGCCGCCGCCACGTCACCCCGATGCTGCTGGTCATCGTCGCGATCGGCGTCATCGACCTGGTCTTCGCCGTCGACTCCATCCCGGCGATCTTCGGCCTCACCCAGGACGCCTACATCGTCTTCACCGCCAACGCCTTCGCCCTGATGGGCCTGCGCCAGCTCTACTTCCTGCTGGCCGGGCTCATGGACCGGCTGGCCTACATCAGCTGGGGCCTGTCCGCGATCATGGTGTTCATCGGTGTGAAGATGGTCCTGCACGCTCTGCATGAGAACGGTGTGGACGTCATGGAGGTCGGTATCGGCGTCTCGCTGACCGTCATCCTCGGCATCATGACCGTCACCGTCGTCGGCAGCCTGATCAAGTCCGGCATCGACAAGCGCAGGCGGGAAGCCGACGCCGACCGCGACGCGGTCTCCGCCGACAAGGGCGAAGCCTAGGGCGACGGTCCCCGATCTCGTGGGACGGTCAGTCCCTGATCGGGGAACTTGATGGATTCATGTCGCAGGACATCGGTGACAGTTCGGGCGGTCTTGGTGGTGACACGTCGGGACGTCACCGGTCCTGAAGGCCCGGTGCCTGCGGTCTGAATCTCGCTACAGAGTTCGGCGAAAAACCGACTGGACTTCGGTCAGCCGAGGCCTTCGATGATGCGGAAGTCGCGCTCGAAGCCGTCGGGCAGTTCGGCCAGCGCCTCCTGGTAGGCCGTGCTCGCGCGTGCGGCGACCGCCTGTTCGAAGCTGTCGAACTCGATCAGGACGACGCGCTCGGCGATTCCGGCTTCGTGTGCGTCGATCCGGCCGCCGATGCCGGCGAGCACCCGCCCGCCCGCGGCTGCGACGGCTAGGCCTGCCAGTTCGTTGTAGACATCAAGCCTCTCGGGGTCCTCGATGGTGGGGTAGACGCTGACCCAGTAGCCCTTGGGCATGGAACCTCCAGTGTTGGAATGAGTGCTTCGAATTCCGAAGCGCCACTGTGAGGTGTGATACTACTGATTCGGAATCCGAAGCACAAGAGTTGACGGAGAATCATGAACGCGTCGCCGACGCCCAAGCCGGGCCGGCCGGTCCGAGGTTCCACCACGGGACGATCGTTGATGGCGGCACTGGACCTGTTCGGGCGCCGCTGGACTCTGCGCATCATCTGGGAGCTGGGAAAAGAGCCGCTCGGCTTCCGGCTCCTGCAGCGGCGCTGCGACGGCATGTCGTCAAGCGTCCTGCGGCAACGGCTCACAGAGCTCCAAGAGGCTCGACTCGCCGAGGTGCTGCGCGACGGCAGCTACGCCCTCACCCCGCTCGGCCGCGACGCCCGCGAGGCCCTCGATCCGGTCATCGAGTGGTCACGGCGGTGGGCCGCCGAGCTTGCCGACGCCCCGCCCACCGCCGCCGAGGATGCCGGCGACGGGGCAGAACTGTCACCGATGTCCTGGGGCGTCACACGGAGAACTTGACGGGAACTGCGTGAAATCGAACACGCGTTCGTCTATAGTGGTGGCACCCATGGCGCAGGAGCGCCATGGGTGCCACCACTTCTGTGCGGTGGAAGAAACTGTCACCGGCGATCGTTAGTCTTGTCGGGCGGGGAGGAAGTACCACCTCCCGCATTCCCTCAGCGGCCCGGTTCCGAGGCCGCGCGGCCCCGAGGGGCCTGCGACCGCCGTACCGCGAAGCCACACACGGGTACCAGCGACGTCTAGCGACGTGGTCCGCGTCCTGTGCGTCAGAGCCGAAGGATGTCTCACTCGATGGTCGAACAACTCGTGGTCCGTGGAGCACGGGAGCACAACCTCAAGGACGTGTCCCTGGACCTGCCGCGCGACTCGATGATCGTGTTCACCGGCCTGTCCGGTTCGGGCAAGTCGTCGCTCGCCTTCGACACGATCTTCGCCGAGGGCCAGCGCCGCTACGTCGAGTCGCTCTCGGCGTACGCCCGCCAGTTCCTCGGTCAGATGGACAAGCCCGACGTCGACTTCATCGAGGGCCTGTCACCCGCGGTGTCCATCGACCAGAAGTCGACCAGCCGCAACCCGCGGTCCACGGTCGGCACCATCACCGAGGTGTACGATTACCTGCGCCTGCTCTGGGCCCGCGTGGGCGTTCCGCACTGCCCGGAATGCCGCCGCGAGATCGCCCGACAGACGCCGCAGCAGATCGTCGACCGGGTCATGGAGATGACCGAGGGCACCCGCTTCCAGGTGCTCGCGCCGGTCGTGCGCGGCCGCAAGGGCGAGTACGTCGAACTCTTCAAGGACCTGCAGTCCAAGGGCTTCACCCGCGCCGTCGTCGACGGCCAGGCGGTCCGACTGGACGAGGCCCCCAAACTCGGCCGCTACGACAAGCACGACATCGCCGTGGTCGTGGACCGGCTCAGCGTCAAGCCCAGCGCCAACGGCCGGCTCACCGACTCGGTGGAGACCGCCCTCAAACTGGCCGGGGGCACCATCGTCCTGGACTTCGTCGACCTGGGCACCGACGACCCCGAGCGCGAGAAGGTCTTCTCGGAGCACCTGTACTGCCCCTACGACGACCTCTCCTTCGAGCAGCTCGAACCGCGCTCCTTCTCGTTCAACGCCCCCTACGGCGCCTGCCCCGACTGCTCCGGCCTGGGCACCCGGATGGAGGTCGACGCCGACCTGCTGGTGCCCGACCCCGAGAAGTCCCTGTCCGAGGGCGCCATCGCCCCCTGGTCGGGCGGGCACAACGGCGGCTACTGGGAGCGCATCCTCAAGGCCCTGGGCGAGGCGGTCGGCTTCGGCATGGACACTTCCTGGGAGCGCCTGCCCCGGGCCGCGCGCAAGGCGATCCTGGAAGGCCACCACACCCAGGTCCACGTCAGCTACCGGAACCGGTTCGGGCGCAGCCGCTCCTACTACACGGAGTTCGAGGGCGTGGTGCCGTGGGTCAAGCGCCGCCACGCGGAGGTGGAGAGCGACCACACCCGGGAGCGGCTCGAGGGCTACATGCGGTCCGTGCCCTGCCCGACCTGCGATGGCACCCGCCTGAAGCCGGTCGTGCTGGCGGTCACCGTCGGCGGTAAGTCCATCGCTGAGGTCGCCTCGATGTCGCTCAGCGACAGCGCTGACTTCCTGGCCGGCCTCACGCTGTCCGACCGGGACATGGTCATCGCCGCGCAGGTGCTCAAGGAGATCAATGCGAGGCTCGGCTTCCTGCTGGACGTGGGGCTGGACTACCTCAGCCTGTCCCGCTCCTCCGGGTCGCTCTCCGGGGGCGAGGCCCAGCGCATCCGGCTGGCCACCCAGATCGGCTCCGGCCTGGTGGGTGTCCTCTACGTGCTGGACGAGCCGTCCATCGGCCTGCACCAGCGCGACAACGCCCGGCTCCTGGAGACGCTCCAGCGGCTGCGCGACATCGGCAACATGCTCATCGTCGTCGAACACGACGAGGACACCATCCGCTCCGCAGACTGGGTCGTGGACATCGGTCCGGGCGCGGGCGAGCACGGCGGACACGTCGTGGTCTCCGGCATCGTCGACGAACTCCTCACCTCGTCCGAGTCGCTCACCGGCGACTACCTCGCCGGGAGGCGGGTCATCCCGCTTCCGGCCGTGCGCCGCCCCCTCACCAAGGGCAACGAGCTGGTGGTCAGGGGAGCGCGGGAGAACAACCTCGACGGCATCGACGTCACCTTCCCGCTGGGTGTGTTCACCGCCATCACCGGGGTCTCCGGTTCCGGCAAGTCCACGCTGGTCAACGAGATCCTGTACAAGGCCCTGGCCAAGGAGATCAACGGCGCGCGCAGCGTGCCCGGCCGCCACCTGCGGGTCAACGGCATGAACAAGGTCGACAAGGTGGTGCACGTCGACCAGAGCCCGATCGGCCGCACTCCGCGTTCCAACCCGGCGACCTACTCCGGCGTCTTCGACCACGTGCGCAAGCTGTTCGCGCAGACCACCGACGCCAAGACGCGCGGCTACCAGCCGGGGCGGTTCTCCTTCAACGTCAAGGGCGGCCGCTGCGAGGCCTGCTCCGGTGACGGCACGCTCCGGATCGAGATGCAGTTCCTGCCCGACGTGTACGTGCCCTGCGAGGTCTGCCACGGTGCCCGGTACAACCGGGAGACCCTCCAGGTGAAGTACAAGGGCAAGAGCATCTCCGAGGTGCTCGACATGCCGATCACCGAGGCGCTGGAGTTCTTCGAGCCGGTCAACGCGATCCGTCGCCACCTGCAGACCCTGGACGACGTCGGGCTGGGCTACGTGCGCCTGGGCCAGCCCGCCACCACGCTCTCCGGCGGCGAGGCCCAGCGGGTCAAGCTCGCGGCCGAGCTTCAGCGCCGTTCCACCGGCCGGACCGTGTACGTGCTCGACGAGCCCACCACCGGACTGCACTTCGAGGACATCCGCAAGCTCCTCGGGGTCCTCAACCGGCTGGCTGACAGCGGGAACACGGTGATCGTCATCGAGCACAACCTGGACGTGATCAAGACCGCCGACCACGTCATCGACATGGGCCCCGAGGGCGGTTCCGGCGGCGGCCTGGTCGTGGCCGAGGGAACGCCGGAAGAGGTCGCCGCGGTCGCCGAGTCCTACACCGGGCAGTTCCTGGCGAAGATGCTCTAGCCAGAGCGCGCCGAGACGGTGCGGCGCCCGTGCTGCGGCCCCGGGGCCACAGCACGGGCGTTCGCCCTGTCCGGGCCTCGGTAGAGTCGGGTATGTCCCCGCCCTGACCCGCGCCCGCCCCCAACAGGAGGTTCGTCGTCACCGTAAAGGGATCCCGGTCCTGAAGGACCGGGCTTTCAACCCCCGTGGTTGAGGCCGCCTTTACCAGACCCAGCCATCACCCTTGAGGAGGTGACCTCGATGGCTACGTTCCGCACAGGAGAGCAGACCCACCAAGCCGTGCTTCCCCAGCCGCTTGCTCTGGAATCCGTGCCAGCAGACACCCCCCGGATCGGGAACGAAACGGGGCACGGACACCACCCCCAGGTGGTACCCGGTGCGGAACATGGTCGAGGGGAGACCACCGGCACCTCACCCGGTACCGGTGGCGCCACCCCCAACCCCGCCGGGGTTGGGGAGCAGCACCGTGAGGTGCCCACCACCCACCCATCCGTGTTCGTCCTCGACCAACACCACGTCCCCCTCCAACCGTGCCCACCCGCCCGGGCCCGCAAGCTCCTAGCCAAGAAACGCGCGGTGGTGCACCGCCACACCCCCTTCACCATCAGGCTGACCGACCGCACGCGCGCTGAGTCCGAAGTCGACGGCGTCGAACTCGGTATCGACCCGGGCTCCAAGCACACCGGCGTCGCCGTGTTCACCGCCCAGGCCGGTGAGCGCCGGGGCCGCTACGGCCTCCAGCTCGACCACCGCGGCGCCCAGATCACCAAGAAGATGGGCCAGCGCTCCGCCTACCGGCGAAGGCGACGTGGCGCGAACCTGCGCTACCGCACGCCCCGGTTCGCCAACCGCACCCGACCCCCAGGGTGGCTGCCCCCGTCCCTGCGCCACCGGGTGGAGACGACCACCTCGTGGGTGGAGCGGCTCGCCCGGTGGGCTCCGGTGCGGGCGGTGCACGTGGAACGGGTCGCGTTCGACACCCACGCCCTGTCCGCGGGCAAGCCGTTGGAGGGGGTGGAGTACCAACAGGGCACGTTGTTCGGGTTCGAGGTGCGCGAGTACCTGCTGGCCGCGTTCGGCCGCACCTGCGCCTACTGCGGCATGACGAACACTCCGCTCAATATCGACCACGTCCGCCCGCGCTCGCGGGGCGGCTCGGATCGCCTCTCCAACCTGGTCCTGGCCTGTATCGCCTGTAATCAGGCCAAGGGCAACACCCCTGTGGAAGAGTCCGTCACCAACCAGCGTGTCCTGGCCCGGGTGCTGGCCCGGTCCCAGGCCCCGTTGCGGGATGCGGCCGCGGCGCAGTCCACCCGGTGGGTACTCTGGCGCGCCCTGGACCAGCGCCTGCCCACCCGTGTGGGCTCGGGCGGGCGCACCAAGTTCAACCGCACCCGCAACCGGCTGCCCAAGTCCCACACCCTGGACGCCCTGGCCGTGGGCAAGGTCGAGACCATCACCCAGACCGTGGACACGATCCTGGTGGCCGGGTGCGCCGGGCGCGGCTCCTACGCCCGCACGCGGACCGACAAGCACGGGTTCCCCCGGCTGCGCCTGCCCCGAATGAAGGGGTTCTTCTCTTTCACGACCGGTGATCTGGTCCGCGCGGTGGTGCCCAAGGGGAAGAAGAAGGGCACGCACACCGGCCGGGTCGCCGTGCGCGCTTCGGGGAGCTTCAACATCACCACCGCCCAGGGCACTGTCCAGGGCATCAACCACCGGCACGTGCGGCTGCTCCAGCAGGCCGACGGCTATGCCTACACACTCAGGAAGGAGCAGGGCGTTTCCTCCCGGCCCTGAAGGACCGGGTTTCCACGCCCAACTAACCGATGAACGCTGCTCCGCCCCCGCACGAACCCGACCGGGGGACGACGCGGTGGGGGCACCCGCCCCACCGGGGTTCCCCGCCGAACCAGGGTCCGGGCCCGGCGAAGGATCCCCAGGGCGCACCGAACGCCGGGGGTCCCCAGCCCCCGCCGCCGGCCGAGGGAGCCAGGTACCCGCTGGCCCGCTGGTCCGCACGGGCGGCGGCGCGCCTGGTCGACCTGGCCGTGATCGCCCTGCCCGCGCTGGTGGTGAGCCTGATCTTCGCGTTCACCTGGGCCGGGGCGCGGGCGGTCTTCGGCGGTTCGACCATGGACCTGGGGGCCCGGGTCTGGTTCCTGCTCTGGCCGACCGTGTTCCTCCTGTACACCGGGTACGAGACGTACGCGGTCTCGCGCTGGAAGCAGACCTTCGGCAAGCGCGTGATGAACCTGAAGGTGGCCCCGCTGGCCTCCGGGGGACAGCTGGGGGAGATCCCGCTCGCCTCCGTGATGGTCCGCGCAGCCCTGTACGCCTTCCCGGCACTACTGTTCTTCACCGGCGCGTTCTGGTTCGTGCTGGTCTTCGTGATGGCGGTCCTCATCGGCGGCATGGCGGCGTGGAACCGACCCAACCAGCAGGGCCTGCACGACAGGATCGCTGGAACCGTGGTCCTCGACGTCCGCTGACTCCGGGCCCTTCCGCTTCCAGGCTCTGGCTGGAAGTCTGTGCGGCATGCACGGACGACTGCACGCGGTGACCATCGACTGCCCTGACGCCAAGGCCCTGGCCGACTTCTACTCCGAGCTCCTCGGACTACCCGTCATCAAGCGGGAGCCCCGCTGGGCCCAGATCGGCTACGGCACGCCCCCGCGCATCGACTTCCAGCAGGTAGACGACCACCGGCCTCCGTCCTGGCCTGACCCGGAACGGCCCCAGCAGATGCACTTCGAGATCGAGGTCGACGACATCGGGGCCGCGGAGGACAAGGTCCTGGGTATGGGCGCCCGCCTGCTGGCCCGGGTCGAGGGGGACCCAGGTAACCTCTACCGGGTCTACGCCGACCCTGCGGGCCACCCCTTCTGCCTGGAGTTCGGCCGCTGACCCGAGGGGGACCCCCGGTCAGGTCACCCTTCCTCCTCTACTACAGTTCGTAGTTGGAATTCAGGCGCAGGTGAGGAGCGTTCGGTCGTGGCCGGAAACAGGACATGCGGGTGCGGGATGAGCAGGCGCGGGCTGCTCGGTACGGCGGGGGCCGCGGCGGCCGTGACCGCCGTGAGCGCCTGCGGCGAGCCACCCGCCGCGCAGGAGGTCCGGCGCGGCCACGTGGTCGGTCAGACCACGGAGGTGCCCGAGGGCGGCGGGGCGGTGTTCAGCCACAGCAAACTGGTCGTCACCCAGCCCGAAGAGGGCGAGTACAAGGCCTTCAGCGCTTCCTGTACCCACGGGGGCTGCACGGTCCAGGAAGTCGACGAGGTGATCCGCTGCCTGTGCCATGGCAGCCAGTTCGACATCGCCTCGGGCGAGCCGCTGGCCGGGCCCGCCGACGACCCGCTGGAGCCGTTCACCGTGACGATCGACGGCACCGACATCATCCTCGACTGAGAGCCGCACGTACTGGCCGCTCGCGACCGTCTGAGACGGGCACACGACGACGGAGCCCCACCGAGGCGTACTCGGTGGGGCTCCGTCGTGTACGGGGTGGAGAGGGCTGCTAAACCTCTTCGGGGTTTCCGGCCTGGGCCGACCCGTTGGTGTCGTGGGCGGCGCCGGAGGCCGCGGTGGCGCGGCGGAACGCCGACGTGGGGAACTCCGCCGCGTAGGCGGACTCGTCTTCGGCGGTACCGGTGACGAATTCGGTGCGCTTGCGAGGAAGGGACTGCGGGTAGTTCGTGGCCAGCCAGCCGATGAGGTGCTCGCGGATCTCGCAGGCGATGTGCCACTGGTCGCCGGTGTCGGCGGCGGTCGCGACGATCCGCACGAGGATCTCGCCGGTCTCGCTGACGTCGACGACCTGGCAGGACCAGCTGCGCCCGTCCCAGTGCTTGCTGGAGGTGACCAGCTTCCCGGCCTCCTCGCGGAGCTCGCCGACGGGCACCTCCCAGTCCAGCGGCAACTGCACCTTGGCGGTGATGTTGGTGCCCTGCTTCGTCCAGTTCTCGAAGCTGGTCGTGGTGAAGTTGGCCACCGGCACGACCAAGCGGCGCTCGTCCCAGATCTTGATGGTGACGTTCACCAGGCTGAGCTCCTCGACCCGGCCCCACTCGCCCTCGACCACCACGACGTCGCCGATCCGAAGGGCGTCGCTGAAGGCCAGCTGGAGACCGGCGAACAGGTTGCCCAGGGTCGACTGGGCGGCCACACCGGCGACGATACCGATCACACCGGCGGAGGCCATCAGACCGGCTCCGAGCGCCTGGACCTCGGGGAAGGTGAACAGGATCGCGGAGACCGCGAGGACGACGACGACGGAGGTGATGACCCGGCGCAGGAGGCGGACCTGGGTCTGGATGCGGCGGGCACGGCGGTCCGCGTCGCCGTTGTTGGCCGAAAGGCGCTCCAGGATCATGTCAGTGGCCGCGTACGCCAGGCTGAGGATCAGAGCGGTCAGGGACGCGATCATCAGGATCGTCATCGCGTGTTCGATGGTCTGGTACGTGCTCCAACCGACGTCGCTCGGGCTGGGGAGCGCGAGGTTGGCGCCCACCACCGCCGCGGCGGTGTAGGCGGTGATCGCCGAGCGCGAAACCACGTAGCGGGCCATCGGCCAGACCTTGCCCAACTTGTGGTTGAGCAGCCACTGGAGAACGAAGACCAGGACCATCGAGACCGCGACGGCGATGCCGATCGCGGTCCATTGGGCAACGTCCACGACTAAGAGCCCCCTTATCGTTCATGTCGGTAAGTTCGTGTGTACCCGCCCAAGGTAGACCATCCAGATATCCAATCGTGACGTTTGGCGGGCCGGATGGCCGTTTAGTGATCCGCTCCACGGGCCGCGCCAACGGGCGAGGTGGCCGTCTGTCCCCGGGACGCACCAGAATGGGGCCATGGCTGCGACTCCTCACCTGCGACCCGCACCCGGCTCCATCCCGACCGAACCGGGCGTCTACCGCTTCCGGGACGCGTCGGACCGCGTGATCTATGTGGGCAAGGCCAAGAACCTGCGGGCGAGGCTGTCCTCCTACTTCCGCGACTTCGCCGGACTCCACCCCCGTACCCAGCAGATGGTCTCCACCGCCGCCGACGTCGACTGGACGATCGTCGGCACCGAGGTCGAGGCACTCCAGCTCGAGTACTCCTGGATCAAGCAGTACAACCCCCGCTACAACGTCAAGTACCGGGACGACAAGAGCTACCCCTACCTGGCGGTGACCCTGAACGAGGAGTTCCCACGAGTACAGGTGATGCGCGGCGCCAAGCGCAAGGGGGTGCGCTACTTCGGTCCGTACTCGCACGCCTGGGCGATCAGGGAGACAGTCGACCTGCTGCTGCGGGTCTTTCCGGTGCGCACCTGTTCGGCCGGGGTCTTCCGGGGGGCGCGCAGCAGCGGCCGCCCCTGCCTGCTCGGCTACATCGGCAAGTGTGTGGCCCCCTGCGTGGGCAAGGCCAGCCCCGAAGAGCACCGGGAGCTGGTGGAGGACTTCTGCTCCTTCCTCGCCGGTGACACCGGTCGCTTCATCCGCGAGCTGGAGGGCCGGATGACCGAGGCGGCCAAGGAGATGGAGTACGAGCGGGCCGCCCGGATCCGCGACGACATCGAGGCCCTGCGCGCCGCCCTGGAGAAGCAGGCCGTGGTCCTGCCCGACTCCACCGACTGCGACGTCATCGCCCTGGCCGAGGACCCCTTGGAAGCGGCGGTCCAGGTCTTCAACGTGCGCGGCGGCCGGATCCGGGGCCAGCGCGGCTACGTGGTGGACAAGGTCACCGACGCCGGACCCGACGAGCTCATGGAGACCCTCCTCGGCCAGCTCTACGGACCGCTCGACGGATCGGACGAGACGGAGGGCACCGGTACAGCGGTGCCCCGTGAGATCCTGGTGTCGCACGAGCCCGCCGACCCCGGAGCCCTCGCCGCCTGGCTCTCGGAGCACCGGGGATCGGCGGTGGACCTGCGCGTACCGCAGCGCGGAGACAAGAAGTCCCTCATGGAGACGGTCGACAAGAACGCACGCGAGGCGCTCGCCCGGCACAAGACGCACCGGGCCGGGGACCTGAGCACCCGCAGCAGGGCGCTCAACGAGATCCAAGAGGCGCTGGACCTGCCCGAGGCGCCGCTGCGCATCGAGTGCTTCGACATCTCCAACCTCCAGGGCGAGCACGTCGTGGCGTCGATGGTGGTCTTCGAGGACGGCCTGGCACGCAAACCGGAGTACCGCCGCTTCTCCGTCCGCGGCAGCGGCGCCGGTGGAGCCGAACAACACGACGTCGCCGCCATGTACGAGGTGGTCAAGCGCCGTTTCCGCCGCTACCTGGAGGAGAGCGCGCGCTCCGGAGAGGTGGCCCGCATGGGTGACCACTCCGACCACGGCGGCGACCAAGGGCGGGAGGAACCCGCCACCGGCAGAGATGAACCCGCCCCCGGAAAATTCGCCTATCCCCCTAACCTGGTGGTTGTGGACGGTGCCCGGCCCCAAGCCGCGGCGGCACGGCGCGCCCTGGACGAGCTCGGGATCGACGACGTGGCCGTCTGCGGCCTGGCCAAGCGCTTGGAGGAGGTGTGGTTGCCCGACGACGAGGACCCGATGATCCTCCCGCGCACCGGAGAAGGCCTCTACCTGCTCCAGCGGGTACGCGACGAGGCCCACCGCTTCGCCATCCAGTACCACCGGCAGAAGCGCGCCAAGGCGCTCACCGGGAGCAGCCTGGACGAGCTCCCGGGGCTCGGGCCCGCGCGCAGGACGGCCCTCATCAAGGAGTTCGGCTCGGTCAAGCGGCTGGCCTCGGCGAGCGCCGAGGAGATCGCCGCCGTTCCCGGAATCGGCCCCAAACTGGCTGCGGCGGTTCACGAGCACCTGTCCGGCGGCCCCGGTCGGCGGGATGGGGAGAGCGACGGGGCGAAGGCAAGTCAGAGTACAGACGGGGGAGGAGACACATGACGGTCGAACTGGGCGGGGAACTACCGCCCGAGGTGGTCATCGTCACCGGGATGTCCGGTGCGGGTCGCAGCACGGCGGCCAGGGCTTTGGAGGACCTGGACTGGTTCGTGGTGGACAACCTGCCGCCGGGGCTGCTGCCGACGATGATCGAGCTGGCGGGCCGTACCCACGGGGCGGTCCCCCGGGTCGCGGTGGTGGTGGACGTGCGTTCCCTTGCCTTCACCGAGGACCTGCTGTCCACGGTCGAGGAGCTGCGCAAGCGCGACATCACGGCGCGGGTGCTCTACCTGGAGGCCGGTGACGACGCGTTGGTCCGCCGGTTCGAGGGGGTCCGCCGCCCGCACCCGCTGCAGGGGGACGGCCGGGTGACCGACGGCATCGCCCGCGAGCGCGAGACGCTGCTGGCCATCCGGGGCGAGGCCGATCTGGTGATCGACACCTCCCAGCTCAACGTGCACCAGCTCAAGGCCCGGGTGATCGGTTTCTTCGGTGAGAGCGGTGAGGTGCGCCCGCGCGCCAACGTGGTCTCGTTCGGTTTCAAGCACGGCCTTCCGGTCGACGCCGACCTGGTCCTCGACTGCCGCTTCCTCCCGAACCCGCACTGGGTGCCCGAGCTCAGACCGATGAACGGCCGTGACGAGCCGGTGCGTGACTACGTGCTCTCCCAGGACGGCGCAAAGGAGATGCTGGAGGCCTACTCGGAGGTTCTGAAGCTGACGCTCGCCGGCTACCAGCGCGAGGGCAAGCACTACATGACGCTCGCGGTGGGCTGTACCGGGGGTAAGCACCGCAGCGTGGCCATGACCGAACAGTTCGCCGACCGGCTCCGTGCCCAGGGCGTGGACGTGCACGTCGTGCACCGGGACGTTAGCCGGGAGTAACCGGGCGCGACCGGGACCGGCCAACTCTCGGACCTCGGTGCGAACCGAATCGCCAAGTGCGGCGTCTTCCCTTACATTGGCCCGGTCGTTATTGGTGCCGGTCCGGAGGGGGCAGGCCGTAGGCATGTCGAAGAGCACGGCGTCGGACAGCGGCGATGAGTCGCGACCTCCCCGAGTGGTCGCGCTGGGAGGCGGGCACGGCCTGCACGCCTCGTTGTCGGCGCTACGCCGGGTGACCACGGATGTCACCGCGATCGTGACGGTCGCCGACGACGGTGGCTCCAGCGGCCGACTGCGGGAGGAACTGGGCGTGCTTCCGCCCGGTGACCTGAGGATGGCCCTGGCCGCGCTGTGCGGGGACGACGAGTGGGGGCACACCTGGAGCCACGTGCTCCAACACCGGTTCCGTTCGGAGGGTGACCTGCACGGCCACGCGGTCGGCAACCTCTTGATCGTCGCCCTCTGGGAGCTCCTGGGCGACTCCGTGGCCGGGCTGGACTGGGTGGGCCAGCTGCTGGGCGCCCACGGCCGGGTCCTGCCGATGTCGTCGGTGCCGTTGGAGATCGTTGCGGAGGTGTCGGGCACCGACCCGGAACGGCCCGACCAACTCACCACGGTGCGCGGCCAGGTGGCCTGTGCCAGCACCAGCGGCCAGGTGCGCTCCATCGGGCTGGTCCCCGAGGAACCGCCCGCCAGCCCGCAGGCGGTCAAGGCCGTGCGCGAGGCCGACTGGGTGGTCTTCGGTCCCGGATCCTGGTTCACCAGCGTGCTCCCGCACCTGTTGGTCCCGGAGCTGGCCGACGCCTTGGTCACCACCCGAGCCAAACGCCTGGTCGCCCTGAACCTCTCGCCGCAGCGCGGAGAGACCGACGATTTCCGTCCCGAGACCTACCTCGAGGTGCTGCACGAGCACGCCCCCAAACTGGGGGTGGACGTGGTGCTGGCCGACCGGGGGAGCGTGGAGGACAGCGGGCCGCTCCGGGCGGTGGCGGGCCAGCTCGGCGGCCGACTGGAGCTCGACGATCTGAGCCGGGGCGACGGAACACCCAGGCACGATCCCGACAGGTTGGCCCAGGCCCTGGAACGGATTGTGGAGGCCTGAAGGGGCCATTGGGTGGGTGCCGGGGTTGGTGAGGCCACCGGGCTTGTTGGGGCGGTCGCGCCGCCCGGAGGGCGATTCCTGGGGAGCGCGCGGGTTCGCCGTGACCCCGCTCCGGGAAGGGTGGTCGCATGGCTGAACACCACGTTTACCTGGAACGTGTCTACGACGAGGTGCGGGCCGAAGAGCATCCCGGTCGGGTGGAGGCCTCCCCGCCCGGGCCCCGGTTCCTTCGTGGACCGCCTCTGGCCGCGCGGTGTGCGCAAGACCGAGGTGGCGGGCGATCTCTGGGTCAAAGACGGTGCACCCAGCCCCGAACTCCGCAGGTGGTTCGGGCACGCCCCGGAACGCTTCGCCGAGTTCGCCGAACGGTACCGGGCCGAGTTGGACCGCCGCCCCGAGGCACTCGAGCCGATCCTGGCGGCGGCGCGCAGGGGGTTGTGAGCTGTTCGGGGTTCCCTCAGCAACCATCCACTCTTGTCAACACACAGCGCGACGACCGCAGGCTGCCGTTGAAGAGCCACGCACTCGGATCGATTCCCCCCACACGGGCCCGCCCGTCCCGCTAACGTCTTTCTCGAACGTGTGAACGAGACGAACGAGGCGCAGGTGGAGGGGGTGGGACCCGTGGCCGAGACCGCCCCACACCAAGCCGACCAGCAGCCGGAAGGCAGGGAGCACAAGCCGAAGAAGAAGCGGGGGTTTCAGCCCCGCCCCGGGCACGTGGTCCAGGCCTACGTCTTCGCCCTGGACCCCGGCGCCGAGACCGAGCAGCGGCTGCGCTCGCACTGCGGAGGGGCCCGGACGGCCTTCAACTGGGCCCGCGACCACGTCCTGGCCACCTGGGACCAACGTAAGGCCGAGGCCTCCTACGGGGTTGCTGAGTCCGAGCGTACCCCGTGGCGGTCCTGGTCGCTGCCCGCCCTGCGGCGGGCGTTCAACGCCACCAAACGCCAGGATCCCCGGTTCGCCACCTGGTGGGCGGACAACTCCAAGGAGGCCTACAACACCGGCCTAGCAGGCGCCGCCGCCGGCTTCGATGCCTATGCCGCCGCCAAGCGGGGCGATCGCAAGGGTGCGAGGGTGGGGGTACCGCGGCCCAAGTCCAAGCACCGGGCCCCGATCTCCTGCCGCTTCACCACCGGCACCATCCGGTGCGAAGACACCCGCCGCCACATCAGGCTGCCGGTGGTGGGACGGGTGCGCACCCATGAGTCCACCCGCAAACTCCACCGCCGCCTGGCCAACGGCACCGCGCGTATCCTCTCGGCCACGGTCTCGCACCGGCGGGGGCGGTGGCAGGTGGCCTTCCAGGTCGAGATCGAACGCGCCCCCACCACTCCGGCCCGCCCGCAGGGGGTGGCCGGGGTGGACCTGGGGGTCAAGTCCCTGGCGGTGGTCGCCGACACCGACGGCGGGGCGCGCCAGGTGGCCAACCCCCGCCACCTGGACGGGGCACTGACCGACCTGCGCCGGGCCTGCCGGAGGGTGTCCCTGAGGCAGGGCCCGGACCGGCGCACCGGGCGCCCCCCGTCCAAGCGGTGGGTCAAGGCCAACCGGAAACGCAACAAGGTGCACCACCGGGTGGCCAACCTGCGCACCGACGCGCTGCACCACCTGACCACCAGTGTGGCGCGCGAGTACGGCACAGTGGTCATCGAAGACCTGAACGTGGCCGGGATGGTCAAGAACCGGCGTCTGGCCCGCCGCATCGCTGATGCGGGGTTCGGGCAGATCCGCCGCCAGCTGGACTACAAAACCACCTGGAATGGCGGGCGCCTGGTGGTGGCCGACCGGTGGTTCGCCAGTAGTAAGACCTGCTCGGGGTGCGGGGCGACGAAAGCCAAGCTGCCGCTGCACGTTCGGGTGTTCGACTGCGACGCATGTCCCCTCGTGCTGGATCGGGACGTCAACGCAGCACGCAACCTCGCCGCCCTGGCGGCGCAGGTGGGCAGTACCGGTACCGGAGTGGCCGGAGACCGGGGAGCGAGGGCTCCGAAGGCCCGTGGAGCCGACCGTAGGACCCGCACCACCCGCACCCGCCGCAGGGCGGGTGCGGGGCGGGCCGGTGGCGCAAGACCGCACAAGCGGAAGGAAACGGGACACCGTCGTCAGGACACCCAACCCAGGTTGTGGTGACACCGTCACGGACCTTTCGTGCACACATGCACGGGATGCTGATGATTGCTTAAGACATCAGCAACGGCCGGTCACCCTGCTCTACGCCGCCAAGGACACCGAGCACAACCACGCGGTCGTCCTACGGGAGTACGTGGAGTCCCTGCTGGCCGACTCCGGTACCGGCGGCAAGCACGGGAGCAATTGACCGCACACCGCCACGAAGGCCGACACGCCGCCTGTGAGCAGGGAAGGCGGATCGGCAACACGCCGTGAGGGGGTCGGTGTTAAGGCGCGTGTCACGTAGTCTGCATCGAGAAAGCCGCCCGTGGCAGAGCCCGCGGCGGCACCCCCGGTGTCTGAGTGTGGGGCGCCGGTGTTCTGCCAGTTCAAGGGGAGGATCGCAGCGATGGCGATGACCGGCGTGGTGAAGGATGAGTTGAGCCGTCTGGCGATTCTCAAGCCATGCTGCCGCAAAGCGGAGGTGTCCACCATCCTGCGTTTCACCGGAGGCCTGCACCTCGTGGGCGGCCGGATCGTGATCGAGGCCGAACTCGACACCGGTGCCGCTGCCCGGCGGTTGCGAAAGGACATCTCGGAGGTCTTCGGCCACGAGTCCGAGGTCGTGGTGCTCTCGCCGAGCGGACTGCGCAAGGGGAACCGGTACGTGGTGCGGGTGATCAAGGACGGCGAGTCCCTGGCCCGGCAGACCGGCCTGGTCGACAACAACGGCCGCCCAGTGCGCGGCCTGCCCCGCCACGTGGTCGCGGGCGGCGCCTGCGACTCCGAGTCCGCCTGGCGCGGCGCCTTCATCGCGCACGGCTCCCTCACCGAGCCGGGCCGCTCGATGTCACTCGAGGTCACATGCCCCGGCCCCGAAGCCGCGCTGGCCCTGGTCGGCGCGGCCCGCCGCCTCAAGGTGCACGCCAAGGCGCGTGAGGTGCGCGGAGTGGACCGGGTGGTGGTGCGGGACGGGGACTCGATCGGGGCGCTGCTCACCCTGCTGGGCGCACACCAGAGCGTGCTGGCCTGGGAGGAGCGCAGGATGCGCCGGGAGGTGCGGGCCACCGCGAACCGGCTCGCCAACTTCGACGACGCCAACCTGCGGCGCAGTGCCCGGGCCGCGGTCGCGGCGGGCGCCCGGGTGGAGCGTGCCCTGGAGATCCTGGGGGAGGAGGCGCCCAAGCACCTGGTGGCAGCCGGCCAGCTGCGCCTGGCGCACAAGCAGGCCTCCCTGGAGGAGCTCGGCCAACTGTCCGTCCCTCCGCTGACCAAGGACGCCATCGCGGGACGTATTCGCAGGCTGTTGGCCATGGCGGACAAGCGTGCCAGCGATCTGGGCATCGAGGGAACAGAGGCGAACCTCACTCCTGACATGCTCGTCCCCTGACCGGGAGCTGGCCCGGAACCGGCCGGAACGGCGCGGAAACACGGATGTTCGGCTTTGTTAACTGCGAAAACTCCCGGATAACTTCCGAAAATGGTATAGACCTCTCCGCCGTGCAATGCCAGGATGGTCGCGAACCCGGGAGAGGGTGACGGGTCGTCAGACATGGGGTAGGAACTGCTCCCCGTCAGCATTCCGCTAGGCTCTTTGTGAACACCTGTTACGCGTTCACGCTGTTCAACGCGGTCGGGCCGGACCGTACCGGTCATACCCCGAGGTACGGCGCAGCGCCCGGGTGAAACTGATGTGCGATTTGTGAGGAGATTGGTTCCGTGACCATCCGTGTAGGCGTCAACGGCTTCGGTCGTATCGGCCGCAATTTCTGGCGCGCGGTCGCCGCTGGCGGCAGCGACATCGAAATCGTCGCGGTCAACGACCTCACCGACACGAAGACGCTCTCGCACCTGCTCAAGTACGACACCGTGCTCGGCACCCTCGAGGGCGAGGTCGAGGCCGGTGACGACTTCATCCGCGTCGGCGACAAGACCGTGAAGGTCCTGGCTCAGCGCGACCCGGCCCAGCTTCCCTGGGGCGACCTGAACGTCGACGTCGTCGTCGAGTCCACCGGCATCTTCACCAAGGCCGAGGACGCCCAGAAGCACATCGACGCCGGTGCCAAGAAGGTCATCATCTCCGCCCCGGCCAAGGGCGAGGACATCACCGTCGTCATGGGCGTCAACGACGACAAGTACGACGCTGCCAACCACAACATCATCTCCAACGCCTCCTGCACCACCAACTGTGTGGCGCCCATGGCGAAGGTGCTGCTGGACAACTTCGGTATCCAGCAGGGCTTCATGACGACGGTGCACGCGTACACCAACGACCAGGTCATCCTGGACCTGCCGCACAAGGACCTGCGTCGTGCCCGCGCGGCCGCGCAGAACATCATCCCCACCAGCACCGGTGCGGCCAAGGCCACCGCCCTGGCCATCCCCGAGCTGGCGGGCAAGCTGGACGGCATCGCCATGCGCGTCCCCGTCCCGGACGGCTCCGCCACCGACCTGGTCGTCACGCTGGACCGCGAGGTCACCAAGGACGAGGTCAACGCCGCGTTCAAGGCCGCCGCCGAAGGCCCGCTCAAGGACATCCTGGTCTACACCGAGGACCCGATCGTCTCCTCCGACATCGTCGGCACCTCGCCCTCCTGCACCCTGGACGCCGGGATGACCATGGCCGCCGGCAACCAGGTCAAGATCCTCGGCTGGTACGACAACGAGTTCGGTTACTCCAACCGCCTGGTCGACCTGGCCAAGCTGGTCGGCTCCAACCTGTAACCACCGGGTCCACCGCCCCGTGGCCGCAGTCGCGTGACCCGGCACCCCTTCCGCCCTCGCGCGGTGGGGGTGCCGTCGCGTGCGCGATCCCGTCCGGGGCGCTTCAGACTTCAACACCCCAACGAGGAGACCAGCATGCGGACGATCGACGAACTCGACGTCTCCGGAAAGCGCGTGTTCGTACGGGCCGACCTGAACGTGCCGCTGGACGGTGACCGCATCACCGACGACGGCCGCATCCGCGCGGCCCTACCGACCATCGACAAGCTCCGGCAGCGCGGTGCCCGCGTGATCGTCGCCGCCCACCTGGGCCGCCCCAAGGGCGCACCGGACCCCCAGTACTCCCTGCGGCCGGTCGCCGCCCGCCTGGGCGAGCTGCTCGGCACCGAGGTCGCCTTCGCCACCGACACTGCCGGTGAGTCCGCGCGAGCCACGTCCGCCGGGCTGGCTGACGGACAGGTCGCGCTGCTGGAGAACGTCCGCTTCGAGGCCGGCGAGACCAGCAAGGACGACGCCGAGCGCGGCGAGCTCGCCGACCGCTTCGCCCAGCTCGCCGACCTGTACGTGGGCGACGCCTTCGGCGCCGTGCACCGCAAGCACGCCAGCGTCTTCGACCTGCCCGGCAAGCTCCCGCACGCCGTCGGCGGTCTGGTCCTGACCGAGGTCGAGGTCCTGCGGAAGCTCACCGCTGAGCCCGAGCGCCCCTACGCCGTGGTTCTGGGCGGCTCCAAGGTCTCCGACAAGCTCGGTGTCATCGACAACCTCCTCGGTACCGCCGACCGCCTGCTCATCGGCGGTGGCATGGTGTTCACCTTCCTCAAGGCCAAGGGCTACGAGGTCGGCTCCAGCCTCCTCGAAGCAGACCAGCTCGACACCGTCCGCGGCTACCTCGAGCGCGCCGAGCGCGAGGGTGTGGAGATCGTCCTGCCCGTGGACGTCGTGGCCGCCGAGAAGTTCGCCGCCGACGCCGCCCACGCCGAGGTCGACGTCGACGCCATCCCGGCCGACCGGATGGGCCTGGACATCGGTCCCAAGAGCCAGGCGCTCTTCGCGGAGAAGCTGGCGGACACCAAGACCGTGTTCTGGAACGGCCCGATGGGCGTGTTCGAGATGGCCCCCTACGCGGGCGGCACCCGCGCGCTGGCCCAGGCGATCATCGACTCCGGCGCCTTCACCGTGGTCGGCGGCGGCGACTCCGCCGCGGCCGTGCGCGCGCTGGGCTTCGACGAGGCGGCCTTCGGCCACATCTCCACCGGCGGCGGTGCCAGCCTGGAGTACCTGGAGGGCAAGGACCTTCCCGGCATCGACGCACTCGCCTGAATTCGAACACAGCCCTCTGCCGACGATCTGAAGAGAGTCAAAGATGACCAAGCGCCTGCCGCTCATCGCGGGCAACTGGAAGATGAACAACAACCACCTGGAGGCCATCGCCCTGGTCCAGAAGCTGGCCTTCGCTCTGAACGACAAGGACTACGACAACGCCGAGGTCGTCGTCCTGCCGCCGTTCACCGACATCCGCAGCGTGCAGACGCTGGTGGACGGGGACAAGCTGCGCATCAAGTTCGGTGCGCAGGACATCTCCGCCCACGACAAGGGCGCCTACACGGGCGAGGTCTCCGGACCGATGCTCGCCAAGCTCGACTGCTCCTACGCCCTGGTGGGCCACTCGGAGCGCCGTGAGCACCACAACGAGGACGACGCGCTGGTCAACGCCAAGGTGAAGGCCGCCTACAGGCACGGGATCACTCCGCTCCTGTGCGTGGGCGAGGGCCTCGAAGTTCGAAAGGCCGGGAACCAGGTCGAGCACGTCCTGGCCCAGCTGGACGGTGCCCTGAAGGAGATCCCGGCCGAGCAGGCCGAGAAGATCGTCGTCGCCTACGAGCCCGTGTGGGCCATCGGCACCGGCGAGGTCGCCACCCCCGAGGACGCGCAGGAGGTCTGCGCCGCGATCCGCGGGCGCCTGACCGAGCTGTACTCCTCCGAGGTGTCCGGTGCCGTCCGCGTGCTCTACGGCGGTTCGGTCAAGGGCGACAACGCCCCCGGCATCATGGCCAAGGAGGACGTCGACGGCGCCCTGGTCGGCGGTGCCTGCCTCAAGGCCGATGAGTTCGCCAAGGTGATTCGTTTCGGCGAGAACGGCTGACCAAACGTCTTGTCTATGCCTGCCCGTCACCTTCTGATGTCCATGGGTGACGGGTGGGGTGTCCGACAGGTGCCCCGTTCGGGCTAGACTTCGCTGTGGGGATTCCCGTGCCTCGCGGTTTCTCCACACGTGTCGCTGCCGGCACGGTAAAATCCGAAAACGTCCCCGGTCTCCTCCTTCCGTGACCCGCTGCCAACTCGGCGCCCTCATGCCGGCGCTGGTGCGGGTGGGGAATGGGGGGCCGAGGTGTCCATCCCCCCGCTGCGGGGTCGAGCTACGGGTGAGCGTGTGATCCTCGGTCTGTCCATCTTTGTGATGCTTCTCAGCGTGCTGCTGATCCTCCTTGTGCTGATGCACAAGGGTAAGGGCGGCGGCCTGTCCGACATGTTCGGTGGCGGTGTCACGTCCTCGCTCGGCGGATCCTCCGTTGTCGAGCGCAACCTCGACCGGATGACCGTTGCTGTCGCGGTTGTGTGGATCGTGACGATCGTCGTGCTCGGCCTGCTGATCAACCGGGGAATGTAGCGCGCCGACCGGCCGCAGCCCCCTCGACCACAAAGCTCGCCCGAGTCAATCGGTGAGCGAGTTCGCCGAAGGAGTTTTTCGTGGGTAGTGGCAGTGCCATCCGTGGCAGCCGAGTCGGAGCTGGCCCTATGGGCGAGGCGGAGCGGGGCGAATCCGCCCCCCGTGTCCGGGTTCCGTTCTACTGTGCGAACTTGCACGAGGTCATCCCCAGTTTCGCGAGCGAAGCTGCGGTGCCTGACGAGTGGGACTGCCCGCGCTGCGGCTTCCCCGCGGGCAAGGACAAGGCCAACCCCCCGGCGCCTCCGCGTACCGAGCCGTACAAGACGCACCTGGCGTACGTGAAGGAGCGTCGCAGCGTGGAGGAGGGCAAGCTCATCCTCGACGAGGCCCTCGCGAAGCTCCGCGCGGACCGCGCCGCGGTCGAGGCCCACATGAAGGCCTCCCAGAACTAGGGCGTGTTCGGTGGATGCTGCCCGTCGCGAGCGGCGCATCCAGTGGTGCTGGCACAAGGCCGAAGAAGGAGTCAGCCCGGGTTTGGCTGTCGACTGATGAGAACGCAGTGACAGTGCCGCTGGGGCGACGCGCAGCA
>NZ_BAAGZJ010000037.1:0-29409 GCF_054778635.1 Nocardiopsis nanhaiensis | reverse complement strand
CCGCCGCTCGACGAGCGGCGGACCCCGACGCGTGCTCGATAGCCGGTCCCGGCTCCCGCACAGCGCCCCGGAAAGTACGTCGGTAAGCCGACGGTGTGGTCCCCAGATGCCTGTGGAAGTGCTGGCGCAGGCCGTCGTCCGTGCCCAGGCCGCACTGCCGGGCGACCGCCGACACCGGCAGGTCCGTGGTCTCCAGCAGCTCCCGGGCCCGGTGGACGCGCTGCTGGTTGATCCAGCTCAGCGGAGTCAGTCCGATCTCGGCCGTGAAACTGCGGCCGAAGCTGCGCGTGCTCATCCCCGCCTCTCGGGCCATCCGGGGGATGGTCAGCGGCTCGTCCAGCCGCTCCATGGCCCACGCCAGCACCGGGGCCAGCCCGGTCGTGCGGCTCAGTGGCGGGCCGGGCGCGTACTGGGTCTGGCCGCCCTCGCGGTGGGGCGCGACCACCATACGCCGCCCTACCTCAGCCGCTGCCGCGGCACCGAAATCGGTGCGCACCACGTGCACACAGAGGTCGATGGCGGCCGCGGATCCCGCACTGGTGAGCACGTCACCCTCGTCGACGTACAGGGCGTCCTCCTCGACCTTGACCCCGGGGTAGCGCCTGCGCAGCTCGGGCGCGTACATCCAGTGGGTGGTGGCGCGGCGGCCGTCGAGAACTCCCGCCTCGGCGAGCACGAAGGCGCCCGAACACAGGGCGGCGATCCGTGCCCCGCGCTCGTGTGCCCGGCGCAGGGCTGCGAGGAGGCTCTGGGGTGGCCGACAGGAGGGCATACGGCAGGCCGGAACCACGATCAGGTCCGCTTCGTCGAGGGCGGACAGGTCGTTCCCGACGTCCATAGACAACCCTCCGGGCCCGTCTTGGGTTCCGGACTCGGTCCGGCACACCGTGAGGTCGTACCAGTGCGGATCCGTGCCCACCCTCGGTTTGCCGAACACCTCGCAGGCCACGGCCAGCTCGAACAGCGGGCAGTCCTCGAGCAGGGGCACGACCACGCGGAGCCGCCTCCCGAGGCCGGTGCGCCCGGGCGCGTGGCGTTCTGACGGCATGCCGATGCGTGTCCCCATGGCGTAAATCTACGGCATACCGACGTTTTTGCCAGTTCCGCGATCCCGACCCGCGATCAGAGGCTGGTCCCAAAACGCGGAACAGACCGCGCCGAGAGGGAGGAACGGGCATGCGGACACTGGTCCAGCCGGGAAACGCGCACCGGCGACTGGCCGTGGCGGGGATTCTGGGCATCGGGGTGGCCTTCGGGTTCGCCCGTTACGGTTACGGGCTCTTCCTGCCGCAGATCCGAGAGGCGTTCGGGCTGTCCCTGTCCTGGATCGGGGCTATCGCCAGCGCCTCCTACGCCGGTTACCTCGCGGCGCTGGTCCTGGTGGGTGTGTTGGTCGGGCGCCTGGGGCCGCGGATCCCCGTGGTCATCGGAGGGCTGTCCGCGGCGGTGGGAATGGGGCTGGTGGCCATGGCCCAGGAAGCGATCACGCTGACGGTCGGGCTGGTACTGGCGGGCACGAGCGCGGGGTGGGTCTGGGCGCCCTACTCGGACGCGGCCGACCGGATGCTCACCCCCCGGCGGCGCCAGACCGTGCTGGCCCTGCTTCCGACCGGAACAGCTTTCGCGACGGTCGTCGCCGGAGTGCTCGCTCTGCTGGTATCGGACGGACCTTGGCGCTGGGTGTGGGTCCTGTTCGCCCTGACCGGGCTCGGCGCGGCGGCGTACAACGCCTGGGTCCTGCCTGGGGGAGCGGGGCGCGGGGGCGCTGGTGTTCAAGGGATCGGCGGAGCGAGGTGGCTGATGACGCGGGCGGCCGTGCCGCTGTACGTGACCGCCTGGTCCTATGGGCTGGTGGGTTCGGTGTACTGGGCCTTCGCGGTCGACGCGGTCTCAGGTGGATCCGGCGGCGACTCCGCCGCGGGTGCCCTGTTCTGGACGCTCATGGGCGGGGCGGGTGTCGTGGCGGTGTTCACCGGCGGCCTGATCACCAAGCTCGGGGTCCGGGGTGCGCATACCTTGCTGTTCTGCGGGTTCGCGATGGCGGTGGCGCTGCTCGGGGTGCTGCCGGGCCTGACGGTGGCTGTCGTCGTCTCAGCAGTGGTCTACGGCGCGGTGTTCATGGCGATTTCGGGTCTGCTGGCAGTGTGGAGCCTCCAAGTCTTCCCCGAACGGCCGTCGGCGGGGTTCAGCGCCGTGGTCTTCTCCCTGGGACTGGGCACGGTGGTCGGTCCGGCGGTGCTGGGGGCGCTCGCCGATCACGCGGGGCTCGGAGCCGCGTTCCTCTCAGCGGCGGGGATCGCGGTGGTCACGCTGGCGGCCCGCCCCGCGTAGGTGAAGGATTCCCGGATTCTCTCATTCCCGGGACTGGTGTGGTTGGTGGGAAATACGATGATCGCCCGCCCCCGAAGTCCCCTTACTGAGGAGTTGGTGTCGATGTCAGCGTGCCCCACCGGCGGAGACCACGACTGGATCCTCGGCGACGACCGCAAGTTCCAGTGCGCCAAGTGCGGGGCTCAGAGCGCCAGGCGGTTCTGAACCTCTTCGCCCGGCTGAGCCGTGCCCCGCGCCTCCGGTTCGTTGTGGGCCAGGGCCCGCCAGGTGACCGGCTCGCCCAGGCTCTCCGCGACCCCTCGGGCCCAGCGCTCGAGCGGTGCGAAGCGGTCCACCCCTTCGTCCTGGAGCATCGTCTGCCCCTGGTACACGATCCCCGCGTGGACCAGGACCTCGCCGTCCACCAGGAGTGCGGTCTCGTACTCGCGTGTACTGCGCCTCATGGGCAGGACTTTAGTACCACGGGACCGCGGCCATCAGGTGTTCTCCGGGATTGACCGCCCGCGGCCACGAAACGCCGACGGAACGGGCCGACGAACAGAGTGAGCCACCGCACCGAGCACACCGGAAAGTTGGAAGAATGGGGGCATGGCTTCCCCCGAACCACCGGATCTCCCCCCTGCCTCACGGGGTGTCCCCTCGGACCTGACCCAGCGTCCGGCGAGCGTGTCCCACCTTCGCCGCTACGTCAGCCTGCGCGGGCCCAATGCGCGCATGTGGATGACGGCTGCCTACTTCTCCGCCGCCCTCACCCTCGGTTTCGTCTTGGTGGTGGGCTCCATGTTCTGGCACGTGCTGCTCGAGGAGACCACGGTCAGCTCGGTGGCGCTGTGGGCGTTCGCCGGGCTGATCATGTTCTTCATCGGCCCGGGCAGCAACATCTTCCTCGTGCGCGGGCTACCGCAGCGCATCACCCGCCAAGGCATCAGCGCCGACAGCGACGGCATCACCGTCCTACAGGAACGCAAGTGGTGGTTCCCCGGAGAGGGGACCTTCATCGCCTGGCAGGAGTTCCGCCGTATCCGCGAGGTACACACCGGAGGGCGCAGGGTCACCTACTTCATCGAGTTCTCACTGGATACCCCCCGCACCGACGCCGAACTGCCGGGCTGGGCGGAGACCGCGGAGAGCCTCGACCTCGAGGTCGACCCGGACGCCGCCACGCACTTCTACGTGCAGGTGCCCCGCAACCGTAAGGAGCACATCCTGAAGATGGTGGAGCGCACCGCGCCCCTGCCCAACATCGTCGAACGGACGCCCCCGCTACGCCGGTGAACCGGCCCTGCCGCTGAGCCTGCGGGTGAGTTCTCCCGCGGCGTCGCGCACCCGTGCGGCCAACGCCCTCGGGGTGACCGGCCGTGCGCTGGGCACGGTCAGGCTGATCGCGGCAGCGGGGCGCCCGTTGTGGTCCACGGCGGCCGCCGCAACGGACACGAAGCCCTCAGTGACCTGGCCGTCCTCGATAGACCAGCCCTGCTGGCGCTCCTCGGACAGCACCGTACGCAGTTCCCCCGGCGTTGTGGGGCCCCGGCCGGTGCGGTCGGTGAACGCCGCCGCGTCCGGGTACAGGGCACGCACCTGCGAGCGGGGGAGCCGCGCGAGCATCGATCGCCCCGACGCGGTCAGGTGGGCGGGCAGGCGCACCCCCACCCCGGTGATCAGCGCGGGCACGTGCGGAGGCTGCTCTTTGAGGAGGTAGAGCGTGTCCGCCCCGTGCAGGATCCCCAGGTGGGCGGTGGCCCCGGTGGTCTCGGTGAGCTGGTGCAGCAACGGGCGGGCCAGGCGCTCGATCCCGTCGTGGCGCAGGTAGGCCGAACCGATCTCGAAGGCGGCCACGCCGAGCCCCCACCGCCGGTCCTCGGGCAGGTGGGTCACGAAGCCCTCTTCGGCCATCGCCTCCAGGATCTGGTAGACGCTGGACCGGGGCAGCCCGAGCCCGTTCGCGATCGCCGTGGCGGACACGGGGCCGGGCCGCGAGGCCAGGTAGCGCAGCAGCCGCAGTGCCCGCGTCGCCGCCGGAACATGACTCATGCCCCGATCGTCGCACACCGGGTGTCCCGCACCTCCGAGTATCCCGCGCCACCGTACGCGGATGTCTGATATCCCAGACGGAACCGTCGTGTCCAGGATTCTCCCAGGCCTTGCGGCACGGTCGAATGGGGGCATGTCCACAGCAGTTGCTTCCGTTCCCGTCGGCGGTGCCCCGCTCACCCCGGCCCAGGTCCTCGCCGTCGCCCGCGACGGCGCCCGCGTCATTCTCAGCGAGGAGACCCGCAAGGCCGTCCGGCACGGCCGTGAGCGGGTCGAGTCGCTGGCCAAGGGAGAGGTCCCCGCCTACGGGGTCAGCACCGGGTTCGGCGCCCTGGCCACCCGGCACATCGCGCCGGACCTGCGCGCCAGACTCCAGCGCTCCCTGATCCGCTCGCACGCCGCCGGTGCGGGCCCCGAGGTGGAGAGCGAGGTCGTGCGCTCCCTGATGCTCCTGCGCCTGCGCACGCTGGCCTCGGGTAACACCGGCGTTCAGCCGGTCACCGTCGAGACGCTCGCCGCGATGCTCAACGCCGGGATCACCCCCGTCGTGCACGAGTACGGCAGCCTGGGCTGCTCCGGCGACCTGGCGCCCCTGTCGCACGTGGCCCTTGCCCTCATGGGCGAGGGCCACGTGCGCGACGCCGCCGGCGGCCTCCGGGAAGCCGAGGAGGCCCTGGACGAGGCCGGCATCCGGCCCGTGGAGCTCGGTGCCAAGGAGGGCCTGGCCCTCATCAACGGCACCGACGGCATGCTCGGCATGCTCTCCATGGCCTGCGTGGACCTGGAGCGCCTGCTCAAGGTCGCCGACATCACCGCGGCCATGAGCGTCGAGGCCCAGCTCGGCACCGACCGGGTCTTCGCTGAGGAGCTCCAGCGCCTGCGCCCGCACCCCGGGCAGGCCGCCTCAGCCGCGAACCTGCGCGCCCTGCTGGCCGACTCGCCGATCGTCGCCTCCCACCGGGGCCCCGACTGCAACCGGATCCAGGACGCCTACTCGCTGCGCTGCGCCCCACAGGTCGCCGGAGCCGCCCGTGACACCCTCTCCCATGCCCTGCTCGTGGCCGCGCGCGAGCTGGACAGCGTGATCGACAATCCCGTCGTGCTCGACGACGGCCGGGTGGAGTCCAACGGCAACTTCCACGGTGCGCCCGTCGCCTACGTGCTGGACTTCCTCGCCATCGCCGTCGCCGACACCGCCTCGATCGCCGAGCGGCGTACCGACCGCATGCTCGACGTCTCGCGCTCCCACGGGCTCCCGGCCTTCCTCGCCGACGACCCCGGGGTGGACTCAGGCCACATGATCGCCCAGTACACCCAGGCCGCGATCGTCTCCGAGCTCAAGCGCCTGGCCGTGCCCGCCAGCGTCGACTCCATCCCGAGCTCGGCCATGCAGGAGGACCACGTGTCCATGGGCTGGTCGGCCGCCCGCAAGCTGCGCCGCGCGGTGGACGGCCTCACCAACGTGCTGGCGGTGGAACTGCTCACCGCGGCCCGGGCCCTCGACCTGCGCTCCCCGCTGGAGCCCGGACCCGCCACCGGCGCCGTCCTGCGTGTGGTCCGCGACCGGGTCTCCGGACCCGGACCCGACCGCTACCTGGCCCCCGAGATCGCAGCCGTCGCCGCCCTGGTCGCCGACGGGTCGATTGTCGAGGCCGCCGAGTCCGTCACGCCGCTCGCCTGAAGCCCGAAGGAGCCCTCGTATGAGCACCCCACGCACCGTCCGCGCGGACCGCGGCCTCACCCTGTCGGCCAAGGGCTGGCAGCAGGAGGCGGCCCTGCGCATGTTCCACAACAACCTCGACCCCGAGGTCGCCGAGCACCCCGAGGATCTGGTGGTCTACGGCGGTACCGGTAAGGCGGCGCGGGACTGGCGCAGCTTCGACCGGATCACCGCGTCCCTGCGCGACCTCGAGGGCGACGAGACGCTCCTGGTCCAGTCCGGACGGCCCGTGGGGATCATGCGCACCCACGAGTGGGCGCCCCGGGTCCTGCTAGCCAACAGCAACCTGGTGGGGGACTGGGCCAACTGGCCCGAGTTCCGCCGCCTGGAGGCGGAGGGCCTGACCATGTACGGGCAGATGACCGCCGGTTCGTGGATCTACATCGGTACCCAGGGCATCCTCCAGGGCACCTACGAGACCTTCGCGGCGGTCGCCGCCAAGTTGGGCTCGGGCGGACACGGTAACGGAACCCTGGCCGGGACCGTCACCCTCACCGCCGGGCTCGGCGGCATGGGCGGCGCCCAACCGCTGGCCGTCACCATGAACGACGGTGTGGCGATCGTGGTCGAGTGCGACGGCAGCCGGATCGACCGCCGGATCGAGCACCGCTACCTGGACGTGCGCGCCGAAAGCCTGGATGAGGCGCTCGACCTGGCCGTGCGCGCTCGCGACGAGCGCCGTCCGCTGTCCATCGGCCTCCTGGGCAACGCCGCCGACGTCTTCCCCGAACTCCTCTCCCGCGGCGCGCCGATCGACATCGTCACCGACCAGACCTCGGCCCACGACCCGCTCTCCTACCTGCCGGCCGGCGTGGCGTTCGGCGACTGGAAGGACCTGGCCGCGGCCAAGCCGGAGGAGTTCACCGCCCGCGCCCGCGAGTCCATGGCCGCACACGTCGAGGCGATGGTCGGCTTCATGGACGCCGGGGCCGAAGTGTTCGACTACGGCAACTCCATCCGCGACGAAGCCCGTGAGGGCGGGTTCACGCGCGCCTTCGACTTCCCCGGTTTCGTGCCCGCCTACATCCGCCCCCTCTTCTGCGAGGGCAAGGGCCCGTTCCGCTGGGCCGCCCTGTCCGGCGACCCCGCCGACATCGCCCGCACCGACCAGGCCGTCCTCGACCTGTTCCCGGACAACGCCCACCTGGCCCGGTGGATCCGCATGGCCCAGGAGCGGGTCGCCTTCCAAGGCCTGCCCGCCCGCATCTGCTGGCTGGGCCAGGGCGAACGCGCCGCCGCCGGGCAGAAATTCAACGAGCTGGTGGCCTCCGGGGAGATCTCCGCGCCCCTGGCGATCGGCCGCGACCACCTGGACACCGGTTCGGTGGCCTCGCCCTACCGCGAGACCGAGGGGATGAAGGACGGCTCGGACGCCATCGCCGACTGGCCACTCCTCAACGCCCTGGTCAACACCGCCTCCGGCGCCTCCTGGGTGTCCGTCCACCACGGCGGCGGCGTGGGCATGGGCCGTTCCCTCCACGCCGGCCAGGTCAGCGTCGCCGACGGCACCGAGCTGGCCGCCGCCAAGCTGGACCGGGTCCTGACCAACGACCCCGCCACGGGCGTCGTCCGCCACGTCGACGCCGGGTACGAGGAAGCCGAGCGCGTCGCCGACGCCCACGGCATCCGCGTCCCGATGAGGGAGGGCGAGTGACCTTCGACCGGCTCTGGGCCGACCTGGCCCCCGTCGGACGCTCCGAGGACAGCGGCGGCTACCACCGGTACACCTGGGCGGGCGCCGACACCGATGCCCGCGCCTGGTTCACCGAGGCGGCCGCCGCCCGCGGCCTCGACACGCGGACCGACCGAAACGGCAACCTGTGGGCCTGGTGGGGCGCCCCCGGCCCCGGCGCCGTCGCCACCGGATCCCACCTGGACTCGGTGCCCGACGGAGGGGCCTTCGACGGCCCGCTCGGGGTGGCCAGCGCCCTGGCCGCCGTGGACGAACTCCGGTCGCGCGGGTTCACGCCCGCGCGGCCGCTGGCCCTGGGGGTGTTCGTCGAGGAGGAGGGCGGCCGGTTCGGCGTACCCTGTCTGGGCAGCCGCCTGGCCACCGGGGGGATCAGCCCCGAGCGCGCCCGGAACCTCACCGACGCCTCGGGTACCACCTGGGAGCGGGCCATGGCGGGTGCGGGCCTGGACCCCGAGGGGATCGGCGCCGATCCGGAACTCCTCCGGCTCTTCGACGTGTTCGTCGAACTGCACGTGGAGCAGGGGAGGGCCTTGGAGGACACCGGGCACGCGGTCGGTGTGGCCGGCGCGATCTGGCCGCACGGGCGCTGGCGGATCGATTTCACCGGACGCGCAGACCACGCGGGCACCACACGCCTGGACGACCGCAACGACCCCATGCTGCCGTTCGCGCACACCGTCCTGGCGGCCCGTGCCCTGGCCGAGACACACGACGCACGGGCCACCGTCGCCAAGAGCCACGTCACCCCCAACGGCACCAACGCGATCCCCTCACTCGTCAGCGCTTGGCTGGACGCCCGCGCCGCCGACGACGCGACGCTGTCCGCGGTGGTGGAGGGCGTGCGCGAAACCGCCGAGCGTACCTCCCGCGACCACGGCGTCTCCCACACCATGGCGGCGGAGTCCACCACGCCCTTGGTGGAGTTCTCCCACGACCTACGCGACCGCTTGGGCACGGTCGTGGGCGCCCGCGCCGCCGAGTCGGCCGGTCCGGTCCCGGTCCTGCCCACCGGTGCCGGACACGACGCGGGCGTGCTCTCCGCGCACGTGCCCACGGCGATGCTGTACGTGCGAAACCCGACCGGGGTGTCGCACTCACCGGAGGAGTGGGCGCGGCCGGAGGACCGGCACGCCGGGGTCACCGCCCTGGCCGACGTCCTCCAGGACCTGCTGGCCGTCCAGGGAGGGGATTCGTGAACGCACGACCGCCGTACGGGGAGCGCCGCTACTGGTGCGAGTGGGCGTGGCTGGGCGGCGACGCCCCCGAACCCGGGGTGCTCCTGTCCGTTGACGCCTCCGGTCGCCTGGCCTCGGTCACGGCCGGAGGCGCGCCCCCGGCCGACGCCGAACGCCTCACCGGACTCACCCTCCCGGGCCTGGCCAACGCGCACTCGCACGCGTTCCACCGGGCGCTGCGCGGCCGCACCCACAACGGCGGCGGTTCCTTCTGGACCTGGCGCGAGGCGATGTACCGGGCCGCCGAGCGCCTCGGCCCGGACTCCTACCACCGCCTCGCCCGGGCCGCCTTCGCGGAGATGGCCCTGGCCGGAGTGACCTGCGTGGGCGAGTTCCACTACCTGCACCACGGGCCCGGCGGCCACCGCTACAGCGACCCCAACGCCATGGGCCAGGCTCTGGTCGCGGCCGCCGCCGATGCCGGGGTCCGTATGACCCTGCTGGACGTGTGCTACCTGGCCGGCGGGCTCGGTGAGGACGGGAAACACCTGCCCCTGTCCGGTCCACAACTGCGCTTCGGCGACGACACCGTCGGGGCCTGGGCCGACCGGGTCTCCGCGTTCGCGCCCGAGGGGGAGCACGCCCGGGTCGGGGCGGCCGCGCACTCGGTCCGCGCGGTCCCCGTCGCTGACCTGCCCGAGGTGGCGCGGTTCGCCGACGCGGGGGAGCTGCCCCTGCACGTCCACGTCTCCGAGCAGCCCGCCGAGAACGCCGCCTGCCTGGCCGCCCACGGGCTCACGCCCGTGCGGGTCCTGGCCGAGGCGGGTGCGCTCACCGAACGCACCACCCTGGTGCACGCCACCCATCTCACCGACGCCGACGTGGTCACCATCCGCGACCACGGCTCCGCGGTGTGCCTGTGCCCGACCACCGAACGCGATCTCGCCGACGGCCTGCCGCGTACCGGCGACCTCGTGTCCGCACCCCAGCGCGTTCCGTTGAGCCTGGGCACCGACCAGCACGCCCAGCTCGACCTGTTCGAGGAAGCCAGGGCCGTCGAACTGCACGAACGCCTGCGCACCCACCGCAGGGGCACCCTGGGCAGCGCCGCACTGCTGCGCGCCGCCAGCACCGCGGGGCACACCGGCCTGGGGTGGCACGACGCCGGCGCCCTGCTCCCAGGGGCCCGTGCGGACCTGGTCAACGTGGCCTTGGACGGCGTGCGCCTGGCCGGGGCCGACCCCGGACGCGCCACCGACGCCGTGGTCTTCGCCGCGGCCGCCACCGACGTGCGCCACGTGATGGCGGACGGCAAGTGGACCGTCCGCGACGGCGTCCACACCCGCTTGCCCGACACCGCCCGTGAACTCGACGCCGCGATCAAGGAGCTGCTGTGACCGAGCCCTGGAACCACACCGAATCGGCTGCCCCAGTACCCGGGACGATCCTCGTGGACGACATCGGAACCCTGGTCACCAACGACCCGGCCCTGGGGGAGGGGTCGCTTGGTGAGATCGCCGACGCCGCCCTCGTGGTGGAGGGCGGACGGGTGGCCTGGGCGGGCCCCCGCGACCGGGCGCCCGCCGCCGACGCCCGTGTGGACGCCGCGGGGAGGTGCGTCCTGCCCGGCTTCGTCGACAGCCACTCCCACATCGTCTTCGCCGGTGACCGCAGCCGGGAGTTCGCCGCCCGGATGAGCGGCCAGCCCTACTCCGCGGGCGGTATCCGCACCACGGTCGCCGCCACTCGCGAGGCCACCGACGCCGAACTCCTCGACGGCGCCCGCCGGTTCGTCCGCGAGGCGCACGGGCAGGGGACCACCACCCTGGAGGTGAAGTCGGGGTACGGACTCACCGTCGCCCACGAACAGCGCTCCCTGGAGGTGGCGGGCCGCGTCACCGACGAGGTCACCTACCTCGGCGCACACATCGTCGCCCCCGAGTACGCCGACGACCCCGCGGCCTACGTGGACCTGGTCACCGGGCCCATGCTCGACGCCTGCGCGCCGCACGCCCGCTGGGTGGACGTGTTCTGCGAGCGCGGTGCCTTCGGCGAAGAGGCTTCCAGGCGGGTGCTCACCGCGGGGATGGAACGGGGCCTGCTGGCCCGCGTGCACGGAAACCAGTTGGGCGACGGGCCCGGGGTCCGGCTGGCGGTGGAGTTGGGGGCGGCCTCGGCCGACCACTGCACCTACCTGACCGCTGAGGACGTCGACGCCCTCGCGCAGGCCGCCAAGCGCCCAGAGCCGACGGTCGCCACCCTGCTGCCCGGGGTGGACTTCTCCACCCGACAGCCCTACCCGGACGCCCGCGCGCTCATCGATGCCGGGGCCTTGGTCGCCCTGGCCAGCGACTGCAACCCCGGCTCCTGCTTCACGTCGAGCCTGGCGTTCTGCATCGCGGTGGGGGTGCGCGACATGGGGATGACCCCGGACGAGGCCGTCTGGGCTGCCACCAAGGGCGGAGCCACCGCGCTGCGCCGCACCGATGTGGGGCACCTGGCCCCGGGCGCCCGTGCCGACCTCACCCTGCTCAACGCCCCGAACCACGTGTACCTGGCCTACCGCCCCGGGGTTCCGCAGGTGGCGGCGGTGTGGAAGGACGGGGCGCTGGTCTCCGGCCGGCCGTAGGTCCCGGGCGGCCAGCCGGTGCAGACCCCAGGCGGCGGGCCGGATGTTGCCTCCCGGGGTGGCCTTCGGCCCGCGGGGCGGAATCGAGGGGCCCCTGCTGCCGCCACCGCGTCCGGGCATAGCCTGGCGCTGGTCGATGGCAACGCGGGATCGGATGGGAATCAGGTATGAGGTACACGGCAATGGTCGGGATCGCGGCCGCGGCGGCGCTGGCCCTCACGGCGTGCGGCACCTCCGAACCGGAGGAGAGCGTCCCCGCCTCGGCTTCGGGTGAGGAGCTGTTGGCCGAGCACGGCCTCGACGGCCTCGACGCCGTGGAGATCGTCGACCACCTCGATCTCATGCCCGTGGCGGAGCGGCCCACCGACCTCGTGGCCTCGGTGCAGGCCGACACTCTCGTGCTCTCCGACACGGATGACGGCCAGGAGGCCGAACTCGACCTGCCCGAGGACCAGTTCTACCTCTCCATGGCGCCGTACGTGGACCACACCCACGAGTGCTTCAACCACAACCTCACCTCGTGCCTGGGCGAGCTGCGCGACGAGGAGATCGCCGTGACCATCACCGACGACTCCGACGACTCGGTACTGGTAGAGGAGACCGGGCCGACCTTCGACAACGGCTTCGCCGGGTACTGGCTGCCCAGCGACATCGACGCGACCGTCACCGTCGAGTACGAAGGCCGCTCCGGCAGTACCCAGGTCTCCACCGGGGCGGACGACCCCACCTGCCTGACCACGCTCGAACTGGCCTGAGGGCCGCCTCCCGCGTCCCGGACCAGTACACGGCCTAGTGCCGCGAACCGACACGTACCGCCCAGGCCCGCTCGGAGAGCCTGCGGGCGGCCCGGCGGAGCATGGCGCGCACCACGAGGGGGTGCAGGGGGCGGACCACGGCCCAGTACAGTCGGCCGCGCCCGTTGTGCAGGCGTACCACCGTGGTGAGCGTGACTGCGTCTCGGTGGTCCCCGTCCTCTTCTCCGCCCCCGCCTTCCCGGCTGTCCGTGTCGACGAGGACCGAGACGCGAAAGTCCAGGTGACCGGAGTCGGTACCCAGAAGGACCTCCCCCGGGCGGGAGCGGACCGTGTCGAAAGCGGCGCGCCCGCCGCGTTCGATGCCCACCAGACCCACCAGCGCCTCGCGCAGCAGGAGCAGGCCGAGGACCCACCGGGGCGGGTCGCGGAAGATCGCGTCCGCCCACTCCTGGGGCTCGGTGCTCACTCCGGGCCAGTGCTCCACGGAGAAGGCGTCGGTGTGGGCCGGATCGTCGAAGGCCGTGCGGGCGAGCCGGGCCGTGTCCGGGGCCGTGCGCGCCCAGACGGGCGGCGGATCCGCTCGGCGCAGGAGGCGGACCCAGCGCGACCAGGGACGGGGACGAGGGCGGCGTGCCGTCGAGGCGTGCTCGGCGTTGTCGAGCAGGTCCTCGACCATGGCGTCGTGGATCGGGCGGATCGCCAGGGGCCACAGCAGACGCGTCGTGCCGAGCGCTACCGCCTCGGCGTGGTGGCGCAGGAGGGTGTTCCCGTCGGGGAGGCGTTCGACCACGAGCTCGTGGTAACCGCGGAACCCCGCCTCCGGGTGGAAGGTGAACCGCACCCTGTGCCCGGATTCGTGCTCGCTCACCCGGTAGAGGACCGGGCCGTGCCCGCCGTCGGCGCCGACCGACAGGGTTCGGTCGAGCCGCATCGGTTCCCAGGCCGGGCTGGGCCACAGCCGGTCCCTCGGGCCTCCGAGTGCGTCGACGAGCTCGCCCACGACCTCGGCGGGCGCGGCGATGACCCGTTGGTGTGTGTTGCGGACGAGTCCCATGGCGACCTCCGTCAGCCTCACCATACGCAACCGTATGGTTCGTTTCCATACGGTACCGTACGGACATGGCCGACGAGAAGACCCGAAGACGACTCACCTCCCGGGACTGGGCCCGCGCGGCCCTGGCGGCGATCAGTGAAGGCGGTCTGAGTGCCGTGGCGGTCGAGCCGATCGCGGCCCGGCTGTGCGCGACCAAGGGGAGTTTCTACTGGCACTTCGCCAACCGCGACGCGCTGATAGCGGCGGCGCTGGACCTGTGGGAGCGGGAACACACCGAGGCCGTGGTCGCACGCGTGGAGGCCGAGCCGGACGCCCGGGCCAAGCTCCGGCGGCTGTTCACCGACGTGACCGTCGGGGCAGCCAGGACGGCGGAGAACCGGATCGAGGTCGCTCTGCTCGCGACCGCCGCACACCCGCTGGTCGCCCCCACCATCTCGCGGATCACTGAGCGCCGGATCGCCTACGTCGCGGCACTCTACGAGGAGCTGGGGGTGACACCCGGCCGGGCGCGGAGTCAGGCCCTGCTCGCCTTCACCGCCTGGCTGGGGTACACACAGCTCGTCCACGCGACCCCTGAGGCGCTGCCCGAAGGCGAAGGGGCCGCGGCCTACATCCGCTTCGTGCTGGACGAGGCCGTGACCCCGGAGGGCCTCACGGGCGACGCACGGTGAGGGCCCGGTACTGCCGGACGTTTCCGAACGGCACACCGAACTCAACGGGCGCCTAACCTTCGCGAAACCTCGAAACCCCACAGTGGGAACCACGTCGGTGCGCGCCCCTCCGCCGCGGCACAGAGTCGTGGCGCGGCGGAGGGAGCACCAGCTTCCCGAAGGGGGTTCGCTCGTGAGCCTGTGGCGTATCCGTACGGCGGTCGAGGACCGTCCCGGCAGCCTCGCGGGGGTCGTCGGCACACTCGCCGAACACGGCGGGAACATCGTGGGGCTGTCCATCCACACCGACGTCTCCGGTGTGGTCGACGAGTTCGTCGTGGACATCCCCGGCAACCACGGAGCCGCCGTCCGGGCACTGGCCGAACAGTGCCCGGACGGCAAGGTGACGGCCGTCGCCGCCCAGAGGCGCGAGGTCGGCGACGACGTCACCCGGGCCCTGCTGCTCACCGCGCGGCTGCGCGCCCACCCGAACCGCCTCCCCGAGGCCCTGGCCGAACTCCTGCTCGCCGACGACGCCCGGTGGACCAACCTCACCGCCGACGACGTGGCCCCGGGTACCTCCATGCTGGTCCCGGTCGGACCGCTGCGCGGGGTCCTGGTCAGTCGCGGGTCGCACCCCTTCACGTGGACCGAGTCCAGTCGGGCCGAGGCCTTGGTGCGCTCGGTGATGCCCTCCACCGGGCCGGTGCCCACCGACCGCACCGTCCGTACCACCGAGGGCTTGGGGCTCTCCCTCCGCCAGGTCCACGAGACCGACGCTCCAGCCCTGAGCGACCTGCACCGCCGCTGCTCGCCGGACACGCTGCGCAACCGCTACTTCGCGGGGATCCGTGAACTCGGCCCGCACATGCTGAGGGTGTTCTGCGACGCCGAACGCGGCCTGACCATCGCGGTACGCCCGCACGGCCGGGAAGAACCGGTGGCGCTGGGCCACCTGATGTACACGCTGGACCCCGGGGTGGGCGAGATCGCCTTCCTGGTGGAGGACGCCTGGCAGGGGCACGGGGTGGGCACAGCCCTGACCCGCGCGCTCACGGTCATCGCCGCCGACTGGGGCCTGGCCGAGGTGCGGGCCGAGACCACGCTCGCCAACGCCGGGATGCTGCGGATCATGCGCCGGTTCGGGGCCTCCGTCCAGACCCAGGAGGGTGTGTACGTGCACGCCCGGCTACCGGTCGCGGAGGCGGTCCAGGCCGGACTCGGTACGCGGAACCGGCGCGGCGGGCAGGTGGCACGCCTGATGGGCCGCCCCTGAGGACGGCCGAACGGGGGCGGCGGCCATAAACGCGGGGGTCGGCGGCCACTGGGGGTGTCGCCGACCCCCGTTTCGCGGTGACGCGATGAGGCCGTCGCTCGCAGGCCCCGAGGGGCTGCGAGGGCGGGTTATCTACTTGTCGTCGGAGCCGGAGCCGGAGTCGGTGGCGGAGTCCTCGGAGCCGCTGGCACCCTCGGGCGTGTCGGACTTCTCGGCGGTGGCGGGCGCGGCCTTCTTGGTGGCGCGGCGCTTCTTCACCGGTCGGGAGTAGTCGACCAGGGGCTCGAAGCGGGTCTCGTGCTCCTTGAAGCACTCCTCGCAGGCGTCGACCTCGCGGACGGAGCCCTCCCAGGCGAACTGGATGACCTCAGTCGCCTCGACCTTCTCCTCGCGGACGGCGTGGGGATCGCAGTACTTGCGCGTGAAGACCTCGGTGACCACGGCGGGGATTTCCCTTCGGTATCGCGTGAACAGTGCGGACCCCTAATCATACACGTGTACGAAAGCGGAAACAGGTGATGAGCCGGATTTCCGTCATGGGTGCGGGGTTGTCACGAAGCCTAGCGAAGTCCAAGGGGTCGCCGCGCCGTCGTGTGCGGCGTGTGACCTGGGCGACCAGGCGGCCCGATCGGAGGGCGGCCGCTGTGGCCCCGGTCGCGGTGCGTGCGGGGAAATGGGTCGGTCTGTCATCCGAGAATGGCCTTCGTCCTTTTTTCAGTTTCCGGTCACCCTATTGGTGTCAGCCGATTTGTGTATTTGGTGAACACGGCGCCCGGCCCGTCGTTAGTGTGTTGGCCATCCCGGGGTCGAGGGTCTTTCCAGACGAAGGGGACCACTCGGGGAAAACCGGCCGACGCGCTTTTGGTGGCGCGCGCCGAAGGACAGCCGGAGGCCGTGGGGGAGCGGATCCGGTGCAGCGAATGCCGACCCCGCGTGTGCGGGGCGGATCCGTGTTCAGGGGGAAGTCCGTGGTCGAGTACATGGAAGGCACGTCCAGAAGGCGTGGCCACCGTTCGGGGGAAACCCCCCGAACCGCCGGGGGGAGGTCAGCGCGGATACGCGCGGAGGCCGATATGGCACACGCCTGCGAGCGCATGTCGGTCGACCCGCGTTTCGTGAAACTCCGAAAGAGGTTCGCGCTTCAAGCGGGGGTGCTGATCGGCGCCTTCCTGCTCAGTTACGTGTCCTATCTGCTCCTTACCGCCTACGCGCGCGATTTCATGAGCGTGCGGATCGCGGAGTCCGTCAACGTCGCCTTGGTGATGGGTATCGGACAGTTCCTGCTCACTTTCGTGCTCGCCTGGGCGTTCGGCAGATTCTCCACGCGCTCCATCGACCCCTTGGCCGCGGAGATCCGTGACCGGGCCGAAGACGAGAGCACGATCGACGGGCGGGTGATCGGCTGATGGCCCCCCAACACCTGGGAACCGGTCTCGACGTGGGCAGCGCGCTCGGCGGGCAGTTCGGTGTAGCGCACGCCTGGACCATCGGGCTGTGCGCCCTGTTCGTCCTGGTCACCCTGGGCATCACCGTCCGGGCGCGGCGCACCACCAAGGGCGCCGTCGACTTCTACGCGGGCGGCCGCGAGTTCTCGAGCACCCAGAACGGCCTCGCCCTCACCGGTGACTACCTGTCCGCCGCGTCCTTTCTCGGGATCGCCGGCATCATCGCCCTCCAGGGCTACGACGGCTTCCTGTACTCCATCGGCTTCCTCGTGGCATGGCTCCTCGTCCTGCCGATGGCCCAGCTGATGCGCAACACCGGCCGCTTCACCATGGCCGACCTGCCCGCCTTCCGGATGCGACGCATGCGGGTACGCCTGGCCTGCACCGTCTCCACCGTCACCGTGTGCGTCTTCTACCTGGTGGCGCAGATGGTGGGCGCGGGCGCCCTGGTCGCGGTCCTACTCGGGCTGCACGACGGCGGTACCTTCCTGGGGCTGAGCGCGGGCCAGGCCCGGACCGGAGCGATCGTCCTCGTGGGCGTCCTGATGATCGTCTACGTCATGTACGGCGGGATGAAGGCCGCGACCTGGTTGCAGATCATCAAGGCTGTGGCGCTGCTGGGCGCCACCGGTCTGCTCACCGTGATGGTCATGGCCCTGTTCTCCTTCGACCCGCGGGCCCTGCTGGGCGGTGCGGCCGAAGCCAGCGGACACGGCCAGGCCTTCCTCGAACCCGGACTGCGCTTCGGCGTGGAGGTGCCCGAAGACGCGGCACAGACCTTCTTCAACAAGATGGACCTGATCAGCCTGGGGCTGGCTTTGGTCCTGGGTACGGTCGCGCTGCCGCACATCCTCATCCGCTTCTACACGGTGACCGACGGCCGTGCGGCCCGCACCTCCGTCAACCGGACCATCGTCATGGTCGGCGCCTTCTACCTCATGACGCTCGCCCTGGGTTTCGGCGCCGCAGCGCTGGTGGGCTCGGAGCGCATCATGTCCCTGGACCCGTCGGGCAACACCGCGGTGCCGATGCTCGCCGAGGAACTCGGCCGCATGTTCGCCGGTCCGGTGGGTGCCGCCGTGCTGCTCGCGCTGATCTCCGCCGTGGCTCTGGCCACCATCCTCGCGGTCATCGCCAGCCTCACCCTGGCCTCGTCGTCGTCGATCGCGCACGACCTGTTCGGCCACATCCTCATGTGGGGCCGCCCGCGCGAGTCCCAGGAAGTGAGCGTGGCCCGCTTCTCCGCATGCCTGATCGGCGCGGTCTCCATCATCCTGGCCGTGCAGGCCCAGGAACAGAACGTCGCCTTCCTCGTGGGGCTGGCCTTCGCCATCGCGGCCGCCGCCAACCTCCCGGTCATCGTCCTCACCATGTTCTGGCGCCGCTTCAACACCAAGGGCGTGGAGTGGGGGATCTACGGCGGGCTGTCCGCGACCATGCTGCTGATGCTGTTCTCCCCGGTGATGTCGGGCAAGGTCGACCCGGTCACCGGAGAGAACCTGTCGGTGCTGCCCACGTGGATCGACATCCAGTACTTCCCGATGGAGAACCCCGCCCTGGTCGCGGTGCCGGTCGGCTTCGCCTGCGCGATCGTGGGCAGCCTGCTCTCCCCGGAACGCAACAGCGCACGATTCACCGAACTCCGGGTGCGCTCGCTCACGGGCTGGGGCGCCGACCGCGACTGAGCCGCGCCCCGGGCAGGGGAGGTTCAGCGCCCCGGCGGCCGATGGCCGCGTCCAGGCCGTCCGGGGCCCCGTCGGTTCGGGCCGTCACGCTGGTGCGGCTCAGGTGCCGCATCTCGTTGAGGGTCCCGCTCTCCACCACGCGGCCGCTGCGGATGATCGAGACGTGGTCGGCCAGCGCCTCCACCTGGGCCAGGATGTGGCTGGAGAGCAGTAAGGTGCACCCGGCCTCGCGGACGCACACCTGGAACACCGATTCCATGAGCGGGTCCAGCCCGGCCGTTGGCTCGTCCAGCAGGAGCAGCTCAACGTCGGAGGCGAGCGCGGCGATGAGCGCGACCTTCTGCCGGTTGCCTTAGGAGTAGGTGCGGCCTTCTTGGTCGGGTCCGAAGCGCTCGCACAGCGCGTCCCGGCGGCGGTCGAAGCTGTCCCGCAGCCGGGCGAACAGGTCGATGGACTCGCCGCCGGTGGGCGCGGGCCACAGCTCCACGTCGCTGGGCACGTAGGCCAGCCTCCGGTGCAGTTCCACTGCGTGTTTCCACGGGTCGTCGTCGAACAGCTGTACCAGGTCGGCGTCCGCGTGCTGAAGACTGAGCAGTACCCGGATGGTCGTCGACTTCCCCATAGTCGTTTTGTGGCGCATATTGGAGATATGACCCCTCACAGCGCACCCCACCAGGACCGTAAGGACGTCGATTACTGCCGGATCTCGCTGGACAAGACCGGCGCGGCCGATGGCGTGGACTCCCAGCACGAGGAGAACGCCGACTTCGCCCAGGACATGGACCGTCCCCTGTCCGGCCACTACGAGGACAACGACCTGTCCGCCTTCACCGGGGTGGAGCGCCCCGATTACCAGCGTTTGCGCGCCGACATGGCCGCTGACCAGATCGCGTCGGTGACCTTCTGGCACGCCAACCGCCTGCACCGCGAGATTGAGGAAGCGGTCGCTTTCATGAAGTTGGCGATCAAGCACCGCGTGCGTCTGTTCTCCTTCTCCAAGGGTGGGGAGTACAACCTCAACCGGCCCGCCGGTCGTGAGGCGTTCCTGTCCGACACCCTCAAAGGGCAACTGGAGAGCGAGGAGCGCGGCGACCGGGTCGCGTTGGCGCGTAAGCGTCAAGCCCGCCACGGCACGTTCGGTGGCGGGGTGCGCCCCTACGGGTTCGGGGTGGACACCGGCCGCGTACGCAGCGTGTGCGTCAACCCCAAAGCACCCCCGATGGAACGCGTGTGGGAAGACCGCCCGGTGCTGGACATGAGTAAGGCCCGCGCCGACGAGAAGGCCGAGATCCGCAAGTGGGCCGATGACCTCCTTGACGGGGTCTCCGAGCGTCAGGTGTTGGCTGACATGCGCAAGCGCGGGGTGCTCACGGTCTCGCAGAAGGACGGGCGGGTGTTGCGCCGTAACGGCCAAGTGATCGAATCGGCCGGGTGGAACGTTCGGACCTTGAAGAACATCCTCACCTCGCCCCGGGTGAGCGGGCATGCCCACCGCAAGGGCCAGATCACCAAACGCGGTGCCTATGAGCAGATCCTTCCCGATGACGTGCGCGAAGCTCTCATCACGCTGTTCTCGGACCCCACACGCAAGAAGTCCCCGGGCAACACGCCCAAGTGGTTGGGCTCGCTGATCTACCTGTGCGGGGACTGTGACAACGGGGAAGCGACGATGACGGTGCGCCGCAATCAGGCGGGGGTGCCGGTCTACCGGTGCCGGGACAAGGGCCACTGCTCCCGACCCGCGCACGCCTTGGATGCGGTGGTGACCACCACCGTCATCAAGCGGTTGGCGCGCGCCGATGTGGCGGAGTTGATCACCCAGACTCCTGAGGTGGACGTGGCCGAACTGCGCAGCGAGGCGGCGGTGTTGGATCAGCGCAAGCAACAGGCCGCGTTGCAGTTCGCGGACGGGACCATTGACGCCGCCCAGCTGGCCACCATCACCACCACGATCGGGCGCAAACTCACCCAGGTTCAGGGGGAGCTCTCGGCGGCTGCGAAGCGTTCCCCGTTGGTGGACTTCATCGGCGTCCAGGACGCCCGCAAGGTGTGGGAAGGGCTGACGTTGGGGCGCAAGCGTGAGGTGCTGCGGGCGGTGTTCACCATCACCCCGCGCCCGTTGGGGCAAGGGCGGGGCGCGGTGGCCCCGCATGAGCGCGTTGACTTCGCACCACCCACACCACCGGCGCAGGTCGCAGCGTAGACCGCTCCACGCGCAAAGGGGTCCGCACCCGGTGGGGGTGCGGACCCGCGTGTGTTCACTTGTGGGATGGGTCATGGCGGTAGGGCGGGTTCAGGAGCCGTCGCAGACGCTCGCGCTGTTCGGTGGTGAGTTCGGGCATACGGGCCACGACCTCATCGGCGTAGGCGTCGATCTGTTCGGCCACGGTGGGCTCAACGGTGGTGGCGGGCGCGGGTTCGCTCTGAGCAGGGGTGACGGTCGCGGTCGTATCGGGTGAGGTGTCGGGGTGCCTTTCCGGTCGGGGTGGTGGCGCGGCCAGGGTGGGTGCTCCTTCCATGGTGTCCGGCGTTGGTCAGGGTCGTTGGCGGGACAGAGCAGTCAACGGGGTACGCACGTGCGGTCGGCCGCTCCCCAAAAGCCGCCAGACGGCCCGATTCGGGGTCTCAGCAAGGGAAAGGTGGGTCGTGACCACCGGCAGCGCGAGAGCGCCCTCCGGGCGTTCCAGCGCGCTACGGGCGTTGTCCTCCCGGCGCGGGGTGGGGAAGACGAACAGCACCCACGGCAGCGGCCCCCGGGCCTCTATGGCCAGGTCCGCATAGCGTTCGATCTTGGTCGTGAGTTGGCGGTGGGTCTGGGTGCCGGTGTCCCATTCCAGGACGAACTCCACCGCCACACCGTCCTGCTTCCAGCGGCCGTAGCCGTCCGGGCGCGGCACACCCCCCTCCCACGGTGCCCGGTGCAGCTCCTCCAACACAGCGAACGCCTTCGCGGCGTTGTGCCAGCGGCCCAACTCCGCACGACCATCCCCGGTGCGGGCGGCCCAGATCAGGGCGGTGAAGAACCCGTTCGCGCCCACCCGGTGGGACAGGTGGGTGCTGTGCGCGATGGCCAACTGGCGATCCCGGCGCACCCGCACCCGGTCCACATCCTCGCCGTGGTCGGCCGCCACGACGTGTGCGCCTGCGGTGTCCATGACGTAGTGCCAGGGTGCGGAGCCCCGGTCCAGGCAGGGGCGGAACCGAGCCACCAACCCCAACCCGGTCAGGGTGCGCATCCGTTGCACCGCCCGGCTGTGGCTGGTGAACGCCGCCTGTGCGATCTGGGGTGTGGTCAGAACCCGGTGGGTGTGGAGCAGGGACAGGATGCGGTGGTCGCGGTCGGTCAGGTGCCCGGCCAGACGCAACAGGTGAGCGCCGTCAACGCGGCGTGGTGTGTGGTCCATCAGGTGCGTCTCGCTCTCCCTTCGGATGGTTCGGCCTATTGGTTACGGTCGGGGTGGGAAAAATGTCCCCCTACCTATCAAGATGATCGAGGGGTCCGTTTTCGCTCATCCGCACCACAAAGCAGGGGACAAAGTGACAGCAGAGGTGAATGGGGAACGAGAGGTGAAGAAGAAGGAGGTGGGTGGATCGGGGGAGAACCGGTCGAAGATCGGTGGTCGATCCTTCTCCACCCCCGACCGCCGGTGTCCGCCCCCACAAAATCTGTTCCTCTCTTCGTTCGGAGGAAGGGTTTTCGCGTCCCTCACCCGCCGAGGGCTCCCCCTCCCCGACCAGGAACGGGACATGCGCACACCCCAGCGGATGAGAAGAGCACCCACATACGCCCACCGGTCCATCGGGGGATCGACGGACCGATCAGCGCAAGCAAAAAAGTGCCCTCACCTATCCAAAGGAACGAGAACGCCGATATCGCTCATTGCTCCACGAATGCGCAGGTCACAGAGTTGGCCTACGACAAGCCCGACAGCCATCGCGGTGGATGCTCCTCGGGAGTGTGCGAGGGGAGCATCCACCCTTGGTTGCGAACGAGCACCCCGAACGGGACCACCGCGCACACAGAAAAGGTGGTGGGGTGCGTACGCACCCCACCACCCCTTGAGGGTTGTGCTGGTCAGGTCACCACACCGGACGATTCCACCACCCGAACGGTGGTCGTCGTGGTGGTGGCCAGATCATCCAGTCCGCCTCCCTCACCGTCGCTACCGGACCAGGACACCGACCACGTGATCCTCACCGAAACCGTCATGTCGTTGCCGGTGCTGGTGTAGGTGTGTCCGCAGTCAGGGGAGGCCGATGCCGCGTCGTGCCGGGCGGGGGTCGTAGGCGGTGCCGGGCCTCTGGCAAGTGATGGTCGCACTGTCGCCCATCGACCACCGTGCGGTGGTCGGTGTTGCCGTGCCGGTGACCGACCCGCCCGGCACGGTTGCCGTTGCCTGCTGTTCCTGCCACTGGTCGGCATCGATCCACAGCCGCACCGGGACCTGTACCAGCACCGGCGTATCCGGGCCGGGGGACATGGAGATGTCCGGGGAGGGCAGTTGGAACGAAGCGCGAGCGTTGTGCGCGAGCGTGGTCAGATCAACCCCGCCCTCATCGGCATCACCACCAGGGGATGCCGATCCGGCGGTGACCGTTGCCGAGCACAGTGAGGTGAACATGCCGTCTTCGCACTCGGCTTGGACCGGTGCCGTTCCACTACCGCCACCGGTGCCGTTGTTGCCGCCGGTGCCGGGAGTGTTCGGGGTTGCGGGGTTGGTCTGCTCCGACTCCACCACCACCTCACAGCCTGGTTGGTTGGAATCGCTACAGTTGGTGCGTCCGAAAAAGGAGTCATCCGCCCATGTCGGAGCGGTCACAAGGAGTAGTGCTGACGCCAAGGGCTCTGCTCACCAACCCTTTCAACATGTGCCGGCCTCCTGCGTATGGAAACCACCTATGACAACAAGAAGCCCTTGGTGGGTGGGTTAACGACTAAGAAAATCTGCCACACTAGAGGCTCTGATGCTGTTTTAAACTGGTGTGCTGGAACGGAGGGGTTCGTAGAAGTCATTCTTCGATTCTGAACCGACCGAATGACCTCCATGTGGACATGACTTGCTCGGCCATGTTCGTGGCCTCTTTCTTTGAATGGCCCTGTGATTTAAACTGCTTCGTCAGGCTTCTGGCCCAAATTTTAGGCCAATCATCCTTGAATTCAGTATTTGGAATCTCCACCAGTATTTTTGCTTTGTCTAGTTGCTGCGAAACGGTGTCTCCTGGCTGGCCACCTTGAATGTAGGCCAGTTGCGATGTGATGATCTGGTCTACTACTCCGCCTGTTTCTTTGACATCGAATTCGATGTCGATCGTAACCTCTGTTGGTCTTTTGAAGACGATCCTTAGGCCAACCTTATCGGCACCTGACCTGCTCCACCAGAAATTTACATCGCCAGGTCCGGTGTGCTTATGTATGCGAATGAGCTCTGCTATATCTGGGCGCGAAGAGGTGTCGATAACAAGCGCTGGCACCACTCTCCCGTGACCCGTTCCTGCTGAAGCTATTCCAGAGGACGCTATCAGCCGAACCGGGTGGGTTTTTATCCTAGTCTTCTTCAATTTCCTCATCCTTTCCGGTTTTCTTGAGTGCGACTGATATCGATCCAACCTCGGTCACGCGGCCCAGTGAATCTTCTAGTTTGATCGTGTAGTCCTCGATCTGATATCCCTTCACGATATCGTAAGGAATGAGAAAAGCTAGGTGTACAATTTTCGCTTCGCCTGCTGGAAGAGGCATGGGGAATCGCGTAGGCTCGTCCTCGAAATTGTCTTCCGTGATCTGGCCCCGCTCTAGTTGGGAAATATCGACAGAAAATATCTCGCCTTTGCCGTTGGAATAGCGGACTTTGAGTGCCGCTCGCGCTATTGAGTTGCTTACTGTAGAAGGGTTTCGAGCAAGGATTTTATAGAGCATCAAATCTCCCAGATCGACCTTTTTTCGGGCTCCGATTCCCAGCTCGCTGTCGATGGGGAGATTCGCACGAACATCCTGACTCAGGGAAAGGTTGTATGCTTTCCTTGCTATTCGAGTTCCCCGATAGGCGAATAGCATAGATATCATGGAGATAGCAGCCGATACAACTGCCACGATGACGGCAGGTTCCTGGTTTATTGCAATCATCTCCCTTCCTGTATTGGGGATGACGGGACGTGACTATCTGACAGATGTCGTGGTTGCCTGACTTGACCTGGACCGAGTCACCTCCCCATCATGATTGTAGCGAACGACTGGGCAACGTGGAATGTTGACGTGGATCTCTGATGAGCGGTTGACATTACCAGGGAGTACGGTTGCTAAATCGCAGAGGTTTCTAGGTAGTTTATAGTGATCAATAACCTCAGCGTTAGTCAAATAAAGGAACTTCCGCTGAAGACAAAGGTGGAAATCAGCTCGGGCTCCCGAGATTTTATACAATCCAATAGGCATCCTAGGGGAAACATACTAGTAACCCCGATTGGGATGACCAGAATGCCTTGTCGGAGTACAATGCTTCCATGGACATGTCAGATAAACTTCTAGCCTCAGCTCAGAGGTGGGCGGCTAGTTCACTCGATTCCTACATGCAAACACCACCCGACAATGATTTCTCTGTGCACCATATGGGTGTTGCGGTAGAACATGTGTCCAAGGCATACTTGTGCTCCGTCTCAGTCGTGCTTCTCACGCCAGATAAGCCTTCAATTGATGATCTTCTGGTTCTTGGTGGCCATGAAGATAAGGCAAGGAAGTCTATATCTGAAATTAGAACAGTTATGGGTGAGGCTGCAATTAATAGGACCGCAGTGCTATTAAAGAATAAAAGGGTCAGTTCTGAGCAAGTCCAAAAGCTTCGGGAGGCGAGAAACGGGATCACCCACCTTGGCGTCTGGAATCAAGATTCACGCCCCAAGGAGCTTCTTGCGGCAGGAATTACCTACATCAACGAGATTCTGACAGCCTTGTCGCGGTCAGAACTATGGTTCTGGAAGCGCCACACTGAACTAATCCGAAAACTTCTTGTCGAGGCTGAGTCGGAACTTGAACTGCGCTATCAAGAAAAACTGCAGCGCGCCCGAGAAAATTTCTGGTCGAAAGTGGGATCCCTCTCTGAGAGCCAGAAAGATTCGGTTATCGCTTCGCTTGAGCAGTTGCCAGTTTCAAGCCGCTGGCATATGTCAATACCAACTCGTTGCCCAGCATGTGAATCTCTTGGTATTGCCACTGGCCGCGAACACCTTGCCGAGTTCGGTGCTTGGTTTGGGCCTCGCCACTTTGCTTGTCGCGTATGTGATCTGGAATTAGAGGGATTCGAACTCCAACTTGCGAATATTGACGCACATGCCATCGATGATATCGATGGCGATCCAGATTGGGAACCAGACTTTGATTCGATGTGAAGCAAGAAGAATTTGGAGTCTAAGAATTTCAGAGTAGAATTCTGTTAGTATTTGTGCAGCTCCTGCTGTGCATTTCCTTGCCAGTGAGACGCTTTTTCATCCTAAAGATTCGGGGCGCAGCGCTGTTCCTTCAGGATCAAAAAGCTCAATGGGGCTGATCAGAGCGCGTGTTTTCCGCGTTTAAGTAGTTGCGTCAAGGGTTTCGCTCGTCAGTATCGAGCGAAACCCTTTCGCAAGTGACTATTACGAGTTCAGGACGGTTACTGGAACTTCTGCTTGACCAACGAGGGCCCCGGGAAGTCGGCCGGGACGGCGTCCATGTACACCTCGTTGACCCGCTGACCCAGCCACATGTTGGAGTCGCGGCGGATGCCCTGCCTGGTGAACCCGGCCTTCTCATAGGCGCGGATCGCTCCGGCGTTGGGTTCGAGCACCGTCAACCACACACACGCCATGTTGGCCACGTGAAAAGCCCAGTCCAACACCAGGCGGGTCGCCTCGGTTCCGATGCCGCGCCCGTGGTGGTCAGGGTCCATGGACACGATGTACTCGGCGTTGCCCCGCGCGGTGTCCATGGCGAGCTTGGCCACCCCCACCGGGGCGGGGTCGGCCTGGGTCAGGTCGTAAATGGTGAAGCGGGGTTCGTCGCTGCTATCACCGTCGATGAGAATCGCCCGAGTGGTGCGCACAGGCTGCGGGCTCTGCCGGTTGTAGCCGACGATCGTGCTGATCTGCTGATCCAACCGCCAGTAGGTGTCCAACAGGTCTTCGCGGATCGGCCCGAGTCCGGCGACGTCGCCGCGCAGCCAGATCCAAGGGGTGTCCTCACTCATGGGTGTTCCTCATTCGTCTGGGAAGTGATGGTCTCAAGCGTGGTGCACCTCAGGGTGCTCACCGGCTCGCCCACGGGGGTGCCGGTGACCGAGACCCATGCGTGCAACACGATCGGGTCGCAGCGCACCCCGTGGTGCCAGGAGACCGACCGCCCTTGCAAGGTCAGGGCCACGACCGTGGCCACCGATGATTCCAGGCATGCCATACGCCAGGGCACGAAACCCCAGTACCGCACCGCGTTCACAGTCTCCGCCGCAACGGCGGTCGATGCCGGACGCCGGGCCCAGGCGCAGGCCCAGCGCACCACGGCGAGCATTCGACGCATCCGCTTCCTGCGCGCCCCGATACGAGCGGCGATCGACATCACCGCCACTCCCAAAGCCGCGGTGAACAGCGCGCGCCTACCGGGCCGCGGTACGGGCTCCCACGCCAAGGAGACTTCGTGGGTACTCCACGACGGCTCCCACCCGATGCGGGGAACCGGAGCGACGGCACTGGTGCGAGCCCACTCCTGGGCCGCTGTCGGGGACAGAAGTCGGGCCCGGCCGTTGTCGTAGTCCACGATCAGCAACCACCCCAGGTCCAAGGCGCACGCCCGCTCAACTGTGTGCATGAGCTGCCTCCGTCCACTCCACGGGGGCCAGCGCCTTCCACCACGCCTCAAAGGCCACGATGCGCTCAACCGGCCCCAGGTCACCCGCACCCGCCGCGAGCGCGCCAAGCCGCACTTGAATGCTTCGCGCGTCGATCAGCCCGACCGTGGCCAGGTGTCCGTCAACGAGCGCGCTCACCTGGGGCAGTGCGCGACGCAATCCCTCGAAGTGGTCGGCACTGGTGGTCGCCTTGGTGGTTCTGCGCAGCAGCGCCGGGGGCAACAGATCAGCCATCGCCGCTTTCAGAACGGGCTTGTACCGGGCGGGCTCGGGCATCTCCCGCAACTCCATCGACAGGTAGGCGTCGATCACCTGTGAATCGAAGAACGGGTTTTCCAGTCGCACCCCACAGGTGGCGGCCAACTCCACGTCCGCGCGCGCGGAGCGGGCACTGTGGATGAGCGTTGCCAACATCGTGTGGTGGGTGCGGCTTGGCAGGTCCAACCCGGTGGACGCTGGCGAAGTGCGGCCGTGTGCGAACGCCTGTCCCAGGGACATGCACCGCACCTGAGCGAATCGTGAGGCCGCCCCTACGGTCCGGAGAGGGCGTGTGGCGATCATCTCCCAGAAGTAGACCGCAGGGGTCAAGAGCAGAGCATCACCCCCGTCTCCCGTCATGTGGACGGTGGAACCGTGCTCGGCCAACCAGCGCAGGTGATCACGCAAGCTCGGTAAGGACACCGCGCTCACGGCGGGTTCGTCCAAGGGCACTAACCGCAGATCTCCGTAGGGAGCGTGGGTGTGGTCGCGGCCGATCCACGCGTGGACGATCCCGGAGGAGCGGATGGCACCACGGATGTAGTCCATGTCCGCGCCGGTCGTGATCCCCTCCGGGTGGAGCGTCGTCGCGGTGATGGTGCGCGACTGCGGTTCCAGTCGGCGCGCGGCCAGCAGGCCCAGCGTCGTGGAGTCCAGACCGCCGGAAAAGTCACACGTGGGGGTAGGGAACCGATCTACCCGCACAGCCACAGCCCTTTCAAGAACCCGACGCAGACGCAGCGCTACAGGCACCGGCGAGAGGCGAGGTTTCCACACGGGGACTGCCGACCACGAGCCCCAATTCAAACGGATACGGTGCCCAGCGGGCAACCGTTCGATCCCGGCGAACAGGGAATGGGAAATCGGCCTCCCTTCAACGAATCCCTTGACCGCCTCATAATCCAATTCCACGGGATCACTCAATGAGGCCAGAGCTCGGGCGCTGGTGGACCAGTGAAATCCGTCACGGTCGTGATAAACGTAGATCGGGAATGCGCCCAGGCTGGTCCAAAGAGTGACGTTTCCTTTTTCAACGTGAACGACGATATAAGCACCGGGCCAACGCCATGCCACATTATCTGGGACACCCGCTGCGAGTGTTCTGGCGACCTCTTCACGGGTGGCGCCGTACAACCCAAGGATGACAGCAGAACCGGTTGTTGTTGCGGTGACGACGGGTGAGTCCTCTTCGGGTGTCATCCACACAGCGGGAGCCTCTGGCACAGGGCGGGTTCTCACAGGGATTCTGTTGCAGAGTGGTGCGGTTGTTCCTCCGAACACGGTTTTCCCTATCTTGTGGAAGGGGTGCCCCCGAGGAAGGACACCCCTTGTGTGACGAACAGAGAAGCGGCTAGTTGTAGATCTTGCGCTTGTCCTCGTTCTCCGACTTGCCCTCACCCAGGGTCAGGTCGGCGACATCCCCGAGGTCGAGAACGACGTCCCCGGCCTCCTCACACATGACAAGCGGAGTTGTCTGCATTCGCTTCTTCCTTTCGTGCGTTGAGAGTCTGCCCCCGGTTGGGGCAGGAATACCGCACGCCGGTCGGCATACGGAGCTTTGTGAGTCATTCGGGAAGGGCGATGCGGACCGTACTTCCCTCTTGGCTTCCAGTAACGATTTACGTGGCGTCGGCTCCCACGACGAGCGTGACCATCTCCTTCTCACGCCAGATCGCATCGGAAATGCGCACGCAGGGCGTACGCAACGCCGTCTGGCCTGAGTTCACCCATTGGGCTTAGTGACCCCGATTGCCTCGAGGATCGTCTTCGCGTGCTCGGGGATCTTGGGCTCGAGGGTGAGTTCTTGACCGTTGATGTCGACGGTCGCTGAGCGGATGGTCCG